>NZ_CATQFV010000076.1:0-36594 GCF_958267435.1 Neisseria benedictiae | reverse complement strand
TCCCCAACATTCTGTGCTATACTTTTCAGTTCGTCCGCAGCTTCGGCAGCAGCGAAGAACCGAACTATACGCCCATAGGGGAAAACGGTCAATGCTTTTCTGAAGAAATTTTTTTAAAAATATTTATCTGTTTGTTTATAAATTTAATTTATATCAGTCAATTTTATTTTCCATACAGAATTCTTCCTGTGCCCAATGGATATTTTCAGTCTGCCATTCGTTTTTTAAGGGTGCAACAATTTCGATTTGTCGGTTTTGGTAGGCAAATTGTATTTTCTATGCATACAGAAACATGGTTTCGGATTCTGTTCCGCCGTATAAGCTGTCGCCCAGAATCGGACTGCCCAAACTTTTCATCACCACTCTCAATTGGTGCGTTTTGCCCGTATGCGGTTCTAGGATGAACAGCCGCAGTTTTTCGGCGATACTGATGCTGTGGAATCGGGTAACGGCGATATTTTCTGTATTGCGCGTCAACTTCCACATCCCGCGTCTGGATTTTTCCATGCCGCCTTTTATCCATCCTTGTTTTTTGGACGGTTTGCGGTCGGACAAAGCCAAATAGGTTTTCTTCATTTTCCTTTCGGCAAACTGTGCGGCAAGAACAGCGGCACTTTGGGGATTAAGGGCAAACAGCAATATGCCTCCGGTCTGCTTGTCCAACCTGTGCAGCAACCATACCTTTTCTACGCCCAACTGTGCCGCAAGTGTTGCCGTCAGACTGACTTCGCCGTCGGAACGGTGGACGGATATGCCTTGAAGTTTATTGATGGCGACAAAATCTTGGTGTCTGAATAAGATTTCCCACATATTTGAACCTGAATATATTTGACAGAAACTTTCTGTCAGGCATTGTTGTGATGTTCTGCAATCATTTTTTGGTACACGGCCGGCGGCACATATCTTTTGACGATTTCCATCCAGCCTTCCGGCCCGACCAGTCCTTTGACCATAGTGGACGACACTTCGGCAATTTCGCGCGGCGGCATGAGGAATACGGTGGATATTTCGGGGGCGAGGTCGCTGTTGATATGGCGCATAGAGCGTTCGTATTCATAATCGGAGGCGGAACGGATGCCGCGCACGATGAATCCTGCATCTACCTCACGGGCGTAATGCACCAAAAACCGGTTTTCAAACACTTCAATTCTGACGTTTGGGAAGTTGTCGGTAATGGCGCACAACATATCCTGCCTTTCAGCGACGGTATAGGTGCTGCGTTTGTCGGGGTTAATGCCGATGGCGACGATGAGTTCGTCAAACATAGATTGCGCCTGCCGTATCATCCACAGATGCCCCAATGTGGGCGGATCGAAACTGCCGGCATAAACGGCGCGGCGCGGTGTATTCGGTAACATTTGATTCCTTCCGACAGCATGGTCGACCGTATGTTGATGAATGTGTATCCGTATTGTATGCCCAAAACAAAATGCCGTCTGAAATAAGTGCTTTCAGACGGCATGGTTTGCATGGTGTTTCGCCTACATCAGTCATCGCCGCTTAAGGACAGCAGGATGTTGAGCAGGCTGCTGAAGATGTTGTAAAGCGAGATAAACAGTGTCAGTGCCGCGCTGATGTGGCTGTCTTCTCCGCCGTCGATGACGGTGCGCACCTGCCACATAATCATTAAGGAACTGAACAAGACAAAACCGGCGGAAATGGTCAGGGCAAGTGCGGGAATACCCAAAAACAGATTGGCAACCACGGCGACCATCAGAATGACCGCACCTACGGTCAGGAAGCGTCCGAGCGCATTCATATTGAGCCGGGTTCGGCGTGCCAATGCGGACATCGTTAAAAAGACGGCGGCGGTCATCGCGGCGGCAATGCCGACGATTTTCGCACCGTCGGCAATATGGAGCGCGTATTGCAGCACGGGACCGATCAATACGCCCATACCGAATGTGAATACCATCAGCAGGGCAACGCCGGTATTGCTGTAACGGTTTTTTTCGATGAAGTGGATCATACCGTAGAAAAACGCCAGCACGACGGCAAACCCTATCCAGCGCGAACCGAAGGCGGCGTAAAAATTGAAGCCGGCATTGGCGGCAAGTGCCGCGCCTGCGGCAGCCGGAATGAATGAAAATCCGAGCAGGCGGTAGGTTTTCTGCAGGACGGTGTTTTTAGAAACCGTATGCGCGGTGTAGTCGTAAACGTCGTGTTGCATATCATCTGCTCCTGAAAGCGCGGTTGGGAATAATGGGGGATTTTAACATTGCCCAATGTCAAAATTTGTCCAGTTGCGTGAAGATAAAGTTGTCCGGCGTATTTTAAAGGCCGTCTGAAGCAGTTTCGGACAGCCTGTGTTCAAAACGGAAAACCGTTATTGCGGAACGTATCCCTGAACGGCATCCGCGCCGTCGCCGAAGAAATACTGCTCCATCTGCTGCGCCAGGTATTCGCGCGCGCGCGGATCGGCAAGGCTTAGGCGGTTTTCGTTAATCAGCATGGTTTGGTGGCGCGTCCACGCCATCCATGCTTCTTGCGATACGTTTTCAAAAATGCGCTTACCCAATTCGTTGGGAAGCGGTGGAAATTTCATGCCTTCGGCTTCTTTGTTGAGCTTAACGCAGAATACCATGCGTGCCATAGCGGATTCCTTTGCTGTGTGTTCAGAAATAACGGGGTGATTTTAACCGATTAGGGGTACAGACAAAAGCCTTCTTATTCCCGATGATAAGGATGGTTGTGCAGGATGGAAACAGCCCGGTAGAGCTGCTCGGTCAAAAGGACGCGCACCATGCCGTGCGGCAGGGTGAGGCTGGACAGGCGCATCATCATGCGGGCTTGTTGTTTGAGGCGGTCGGTCATGCCGTCCGCACCGCCGATGACGAAGCAGACGTGTTCGCCGTTTTGCTGCCAGCTTTTGAGGTGTTCCGCCAGCTCGACGGAGGTCGGTGCTTTGCCGCGTTCGTCAAGAACGACAAGGAACGCGCCTTGCGGAACGGCTTCAAGGATGCGTTTTTCTTCCGCCGCCATACCTTGGGCGGCATTCACGCCCGCGCCGCGTTTTTCGGGTTTGATTTCTTTGAGTGCGTAGGCGACGTCGCGTCCGAAGCGTTTGGCGTATTCGGCGACGGCCTCATCAACCCAGCGCGGCATTTTGGTGCCGACTGCCAAGACGGTAATGTTCAATGCTTTCTCCCTTACAGGAAAATGCCGTCTGAACATTCAGACGGCATCGGGAATCAGTCTGCCGCGTGCCACGGCTTCTGCATTCCGGCGTGGAAACTCGGTTTCTCGCCGCCCCAGAGGGTGTCGATGTCGTAGAAGTCGCGCACGGCAGGGAGCATGACGTGGACGACGAGGTCTCCTGCATCAACCAACGTCCATTCGCCACTGTCGCCTTCGGTACTGAGGATTTCAAAACCGGCTTCTTTCAAATCGACGGCAACGTTGTTGGCCAGTGCTTTGACTTGGCGCGTACTGTCGCCGCTGGCGATAATCATTCTGGCAAACAGCGAAGTTTTGTCTTGCGTTTCGAGAACGGAAATGTCTTTGGCTTTGATGTCTTCGAGGGCGTTGACGGCGACCCCGACCATTTTTTGCAGGTCTTGCAGTTCTTGCTCGTTCATTATGTTCCTAACGGGATGTTTTCAGACGGCATTATAGCCGTTCCTTACTGATTTGACTTTATTTTTCGTACAGCCGGTGTTCTCGGATATAACGGGCGGCGGCAGGCGGGATGCCGTCTGAAACACCGGCGGCACTCAGGTTGCGGCGGATTTCCGTTGACGACACATTATGCATCGGGGCGGACAAGATGCGGACGCTGCCGTCCTGAAGGGACTTGCCCAGCCATGCGTGCAGTTCGCCCGGCATTTTGTGCAGGCTGTCGCCCTGCCTCATGGCGACGGCGATATTGGTTTCGCGCACGAGCATCTGCCATTTTTTCCATGTGTGCAGCTTCATCAGGCTGTCGCTGCCCATCAGCCACCAGAGTTGCGCCGAGGGGAACTGCTGGCGGAAAATTTGGACGGTGTCGAAAGTGTAAGTCTCGCCGTGACGGACGATGTCGCAGTCGCTGACGGCAAAACGCGCATCTTCCGCCGTCGCCAGTTCGACCATGGCAAGGCGGTCGGCGGCGGAAGCGGAGGCGGCGTCTTTGTGATACGGGCCGCCTGCCGGCAGGAAAACAACCGTGTCCAACCCGATTTCATCGGCAAAGGCACGGGCGATATGAAGATGCCCGTTGTGTATCGGGTCGAAAGTGCCGCCGAACAGTCCGATTTTCTTCATGATGTTTCCATTCCTTCCGATAAGTCTATGCCGTCTGAAACACTGCCGTCCACAATCAGGGTCAGTTTGCCGGTAACGGGATGGATGACCAATCCGTGAACGGCAATATGGCGCGGCATCAGCGGATGGCGGCGGATGAGTTCGACCGTATGGCGCACGCTGTCTTCGACGTTGTCGAAACCGGTCAGCCAGCCGTCGAGGTCGACACCTGCATAACGCAAGGTTTCGATACGGTCGTCGGGAATATTGCTTTCATGCACCTTACTGAGAAAGCTGGCCGCATTCAATCCCTGCATACCGCAATCGTGATGGGAGATGACCATGATTTCTTTGACTTTCAGTTCAAACACGGCAACCAGCAGGCTCCTCATGACCGAACCCCACGGATGCGCAACCAGCGCACCTGCATTTTTAATCAGTTTGGCATCGCCGTTCCTCAACCCCAAAGCATTGGGCAGCAGCTCGATAATCCGCGCATCCATACAGGATAAAATCGCCAACTCCCTGCCCGGGTATTTGTCGGTAAAATATTTCTCATATTCGCCCGACTCGACAAACTTCTGATTATAGGAAAGGATTTCGCTCAACTCGCTCATTTTGCCGTCCTCTGAAAAAGGGTTCACATTATAACGTTTCCGTCCGTTTTCCGCCTTCGCCGTTGTCCAACAGCAGGAAAATGCCCACCGCAAATGCCGACAACAGCAATGTCAACACCATTGCCCGCGCATAATTGTCCTCACCCGCACGCCCCAAATAGGCATAAATCAAAGTCGTCAACGTCTGCCATTCCGGACGCGACAGGAACAATGTCGCCGCAAATTCGCCCACACACGTCGCCGCCGCCAAAGTCAGACCGCGCCGCAACGCCGGTTTCAAGAGGGGGAGTGTAATACGGCATGCCGTCTGAAAGCCGTTTGCACCCAAACCCGCCGCCGCCCTGCCGTAATCCGGCGGCAGTGCATCCCAGGCTGATAAAACATCTTTTGCCACAAACGGATACGCCAGCAGCGCATACATCGCCAGCAGCAGCGGCAACGAAGCCGTCCACTGCGGATAAAGCAGCAGCACGCCTGCCGAAACACAAACCGGCGACACCATAAACGGCAAAAACATCAGCCCGCGCATCCACGCCGACCGCCGCGCCGCCGCAGCATACATGACACCCAATACCGCCGCCGAAAATACCGCTGCCGCCGAAAAGCGCAAAGTATTCCACACCGCCTGCCACGTTTCACTTTCCATTAACACATGCCACGATTCACCGGCCGACCACGCTTTCACCACAATTGCCGCCAGCGGAAACAGGCAGCACACGGACAACACCGCCGCCGCAAACGCCAGCAGCACATATTCCCCGACCGACTGCGGTTCAGACGGCATCACAGGAGAAACTGCCTTATCCGAACACGCGCGTCTGCCGAACCACGCATACAGCAACCCTGCCGCCGCCGTTACCCCCAACACCAGCCACACCAGCACCGAAGCAACCGCCATATCGAGTTCGAACATGACCAACTGGTAAATTTCCACTTCGACCGTGGCATAACGGCTGCCGCCCAGCAGCAATGCCAGCCCGAACCCAGAAAAACAATACAAAAAGACAAGGCACACGCCGCCGGCAAGCCACGGGCGCAAAACGGGCATTTCAATGTCCCAAAACCGCCGCCACGCCCCCGCGCCCAATGTCCGTGCCGTCTGAAGCCGTGCCGCAGGCACTTGAACAAACCCCTGATATGCCGCCCTGACCAACACAGGAAGGTTAAAAAACACATTGCCGTACAACAACAGATACGGCGTATCCTGCCAGCCGCGCCACAACAGACCGTCCGCCCCGAACAGAGCCAGCACGCCCACGCCCGCCACCAACGTGGGCATCACAAACGGCAGCATCAGCAGGCGCAGCACCAAAGCCCGCCCCGGGAACGCCAGCCGCGCCAGCACCCACGCGACAGGTACGCCCAAGGGAAGCACCAAGATACAGGTTGCCGCCGCCTGAAATACCGTCCATGCCAGACGTTCGAGCATATAAGCATCCGACAGCACCGCGCCCCATGCAAAACCGTCATATGCCGCCATCGCCCACAAAGGCGCAACGACCATTACCGCCAAAAAAGCCGAAGGCAGCAGGGCAAAAGCACCCCATACCGCCCAACGCCGCATATCCATCCGTTTTCCCATTTCAAAACATAATGGCTGAATTGTACCCAAAGCCAATCAAAAATGACTGCACAATTTTATCCGTCCGCAGTCAAACCGCCGCCAACCGCCGGAATTCAGAGGCAAACACCGGCGCGGGTGCGTAACAAAGCAGCCGAAACCGGTACACCTAACCGGAAAACATATTCAAACCCGAAACAAAATGCCGTCTGAAACCCTTTCAGACGGCATCGGATTCCTACCCGGCAGACGGTATCAACCCAAACTCAACAGCAGGTTGCGGAATGCGTTCGGGTCTTTGATAAACGTCATCTCGCCCTCCTGCGGAAAATGAAAATCCAACAGGCGCGACACCCAAAAACGGATGCAGCCGGCACGTTGGGCGGTCGGGAAATACGCCTTTTCTTCGGCACTCAAGGGGCGCACGCCCTCATAACCGCCGATAAACGCCTTTTCCAACGCCTCATCCAACTTATTGTCCGCCGTCCTTGCCCAATCATTGACCGCAATCGCCAAGTCATACATAAAATTGCCCCGGCAGGCATAATAGAAATCGATGAAGCCCGATACCTGACCGCCGTCAAGCAACACATTGTCTTTAAACAGGTCGGCATGAATGATGCCCGAAGGCAGATGATTGCCGAGATTGTCCTTCAGCGCATCAATTTCGGAACACAGCAGCGCGGCATCGTCTTGCGACAGGACGGGCAGCAGCCGGGCGCACGCCTCCGTCCACCACGCATCGTAACGCGGGTTTTCCATTTCCAAAGGGAAATCGGCGGCGGCAAGGTGCATTTTGGCCAACATCGCACCGGTATGGAAGCACTGCTCCGCCGTCGGCAGCGCAGTATCCGAACCTTTCAGGCAGGCAACCAGGCAGGCAGGCTTGCCCGCCAAAACAGAATCAAGCCGGCCGTCTTTGCGCGCAACCGGCGCGGCAACCGCCACGCCCTTCATACTCAAATGCCGGTTAAGCTCCAGAAAAAACGGCAACTCTTCCTGTTTCAACACTTCAAACACGGTCAGCACATAACGTCCCGAAGTCGTCGTCAGAAAATAATTGCTGTTGGTAATCCCCTGCGCGATGCCCTGCAGGGAAACAAATTCCCCCAAATCGTAACCGCTCAGGAAGCCGCGCATTTCATCATCGGAAACACTGGTATAGACAGACATATCAACTCACTTGCTCAAAAACGGGCAAACCCGCCGTCAGAACGCCGGACGGCAGGCAAACATATAATTCACATCGGTCGAATCGCACAGGGCATAAGTTTGCGACAACACATGGTAAGTCATACCCTTCGTATCCGCCACATCCAAGCCCGCCTGACGGCACATCCGCGCCAGCTCGGCAGGCGTGATGAATTTTTTCCAGTCGTGCGTGCCTTTGGGGACAAACTTCAACAGATATTCCGCCGCCACAATCAGATGCAGGTACGATTTCGGGTTTTTATTGATGGTAGAAAAAAACACCATGCCGTCCGGTTTGACCAGCTTGGCACAAGCACGCACGATGGCGGCGGGATCGGGGACGTGTTCCATCATTTCCATGCACGTTACCACATCGAACGAGTGCGGTTCCGCCTCGGCAAGGTCTTCCACGCGGATACATTCATATTCGATATCGGCGACATTGTTCAAAGCCGCGTGCAGGCGGGCGGTTTCCAGCGACTGCTCCGCCATATCGATGCCTTTGACAAACGCCGCGCCGCGCCGCGCCATACTTTCCGCCAAAATCCCGCCGCCGCAGCCCACATCCAAAACCCGTTTGCCGCGCAAATTTGCGTGTCCGTCGATATAATCGAGCCGCAGCGGATTGATGTCGTGCAAGGTTTTGAACTCGCCCGACTTGTCCCACCATTTGTCGGCAATCCGGCTGAATTTGGCGATTTCCCCCTCATCGACATTATATTTTTTGTCGGACATTTTCCCTCCCATCTGACGAACCGCCCCACTCCAAAACCCAAGATTATACTATGGAACACGATGCCGTCTGAAAGCCTTTTCGGGCGGTGCGGCGCAAATACCTTACAAACCCTTACACTTTACGGCATAATGGCAGCCGCGCATTTCTAGAAGAAAGATAAACAATGTCAACCAAAACCCCTTCCCTATTCGGCGGCGCGATGATTATCGCCGGCACGGTCATCGGCGCAGGTATGCTCGCCAACCCCACCGCCACCTCCGGCGTATGGTTTGCCGGCTCGCTGATTGTGTTGCTCTACACCTGGTTTTCCATGCTCTCCAGCGGCCTGATGATTTTGGAAGTCAACACCCATTATCCGCACGGCGCAAGTTTTGACACCATGGTCAAAGACCTGCTCGGACGCGGCTGGAACATCATCAACGGCGTTGCCGTCGCCTTCGTCCTATACCTGCTCACCTACGCCTACATCTTCGTCGGCGGCGACCTGACCGCCAAAGGCATCGGCAACGCCTTGGGCGGCAATGTTTCGCTTACCGTCGGACAACTCGTCTTCTTCGGCATCCTCGCCTTTTGCGTGTGGGCATCCGCACGCTTGGTCGACCGATTCACCGGCATCCTCATCGGCGGCATGGTATTGACCTTTATCTGGGCAACCGGCGGCCTGATTGCCGATGCCAAGCCGTCCGTCCTCTTCGATACCCAAGCCCCCGCAGGCACCAGCTACTGGATTTACGCCGCCACCGCCCTGCCCGTCTGCCTCGCTTCCTTCGGCTTCCACGGCAACGTCTCCAGCCTGCTCAAATACTTTAAAGGCGACGCGCCCAAAGTGGCGAAATCCATCTGGACGGGCACACTGATTGCGCTGGTAATTTACATCCTCTGGCAAATCGCCATCCAAGGCAACCTGCCGCGCAACGAGTTCGCCCCCGTCATCGCCGCCGAAGGGCAAGTCTCCGTCCTGATTGAAACCCTGTCCAAATTCGCCCAAACCGGCAATATGGATAAAATATTGTCCCTGTTTTCCTATATGGCAATCGCCACCTCGTTTTTAGGCGTAACCTTAGGTCTGTTCGACTACATCGCCGACATCTTCAAATGGAACGACAGCGTGTCCGGCCGCACCAAAACCGCCGCGCTGACCTTCCTGCCGCCTTTGATTTCCTGCCTGCTCTTCCCCACCGGCTTCGTTACCGCCATCGGCTACGTCGGCTTAGCGGCAACCGTCTGGACAGGCATCATCCCCGCCATGCTGCTCTACCGTTCGCGCAAAAAATTCGGCGCAGGCAAAACCTATAAAGTTTACGGCGGCTTGTGGCTGATGGTTTGGGTCTTCCTTTTCGGCATCGTCAACATCGCCGCACAGGTATTGAGCCAAATGGAACTCGTCCCCGTATTCAAGGGATAAAGGCAAAATGCCGTCTGAAGCCCGCCGACGGCTTCAGACGGCATTGCCTCGTTATCGCGCGGCACAGGCGCATCACTGCCGATATTTCAGTATAATGCCACCCCCGACCTGCCCCAATCCAAAGGAAACGCGATGAAACTCATCATTCTCGACCGCGACGGCGTCATCAACCGGGACCGCGACGACTTCGTCAAATCCGTTGACGAGTGGATACCTGTCGAAGGCAGCATGGATGCGGTGGCATTCCTGACGCAGGCAGGTTGCACCGTCGCCGTCGCCACCAACCAATCGGGCATCGGCCGCAAATATTTTACCGTTCAAGACCTGACCGAAATGCACGCCAAAATGCACCGCCTCGTCCGTCAGGCCGGCGGCGAAATCAACGGCATCTGGTTCTGCCCCCACACCAACGCCGACAACTGCAACTGCCGCAAGCCCAAACCGGGCATGATTGAAGACATCATTGGACGCTTCAACGCCCAAGCCTCGGAAACCTGGCTGGTCGGCGACAGCCTGCGTGATTTGCAGGCAATCGATGCCGTCGGCGGAAAACCCGCGCTGGTTCTGACCGGAAAAGGCAAAAAAACGCTCTCCCAACACGGACACGAATTACCCGAACACACACAGGTTTTCGATACCCTGCTCGATTTCTCACAATACATCATGCAGGAAAACGCCGCACCGCAAGCCGACTGAACATACCGCATTCCGACAAGGCAAAACCATGCTGATCATCCGCAACCTGATTTACTGGCTGATACTCTGTTCCAGCCTGATTTTCCTCTTTCCCTTTATGCTGCTCGCTTCGCCTTTCTGGGACGGTGCGCACAAGATGGCGCGGGTCTGGGTCGGCATCCTCAACTGGTCGCTCAAACACATCGTCGGGCTTAAATACCGCATCATCGGCGCGGAAAACATCCCCGACCGCCCCGCCGTCATCTGCGCCAAACACCAAAGCGGCTGGGAAACGCTTGCCCTTCAGGACATTTTTCCGCCGCAGGTTTACGTTGCCAAACGCGAGTTGTTCAAAATCCCCTTTTTCGGCTGGGGTTTGAAGCTGGTCAAAACCATAGGCATAGACCGCAACAACCGCCGCGAAGCCAACGAACAGCTCATAAAACAGGGGTTGGCGCGCAAAAACGAAGGCTATTGGATTACCATTTTCCCCGAAGGCACGCGCCTTGCACCCGGAAAACACGGCAAATACAAGCTCGGCGGCGCGCGCATGGCGAAAATGTTTGAGATGGACATCGTCCCCGTCGCCCTCAACAGCGGCGAATTTTGGCCGAAAAATTCCTTTCTGAAATATCCGGGGGAAATCACCGTCGTCATCTGTCCGCCTATCCCGCACGCAAGCGGTAGCGAAGCCGAACTGATGGAAAAATGCGAACACCTCATCGAAACGCAGCAGCCGCTTATTTCCGGCGCAGGCCCGTTTGCCGCCAAAATGCCGTCTGAAACCGTATGACCGCCTTTGTCCACACCCTTTCAGACGGCATGGAACTGACCATAGAAATCAAACGCCGTGCCAAGAAAAACCTGATTATCCGCCCTATCGGCACACATACCGTCAGTATCAGCGTCCCACCGCACCTGTCCGCCGCCGCCCTCAACCGCTGGCTGTATGAAAACGAAGCCGTCCTGCGCCGCACCCTTGCCAAAACGCCGCCGCAAACTGCCGAAAACCGGCTGCCCGAATCCATCCTCTTCCACGGCAGGCGGCTTGCCCTCACCGCCCATCAAGACACGAAAATCCTGCTGATGCCGTCTGAAATCCGCGTCCCCGAAGGCGCGCCCGAAAAACAGCTTGCGCTGCTGTGGGACTTTTTGGAACTGCAGGCGCACAGTTACCTGATTCCCCGTCTCGAACGCCACGCCCGAACCGTCCGCCTGTTCCCAACCGCCGCCGCACTGACCTCCGCCAAAACCTTCTGGGGCGTGTGCCGCAAAACCACGGGCATACGCCTCAACTGGCGGCTGGTCGGCGCACCGGAATACGTTGCCGACTATGTCTGCATACACGAACTCTGCCACCTCGCCCATGCCGACCACAGCCCCGCCTTTTGGGAACTGACCCGCCGCTTCGCCCCCTACACGCCCGAAGCGAAACAGTGGCTCAAAATCCACGGCAGGGAACTTTTTATTTTGGAATAATGCCATCCGTTTCAGACGGCATTTCCGCATTCAACCTACACGGGAGATTCAATATGAAGAAACTCGCCGTCCTGACCGCGCTCGCCGGATGCAAAGAACAGGCTGCACAAAAACCACCTGTCGATCAAAGCAGGATATGTATATATTCTAATGACGAAGAAGCCCGGAAATGCGTAAACGGCGAACTGCCTTTCTTCAATCCGACCCAATGGGGAAATGAGCAACTCCCGCTCTTTGTGGTCGCCCAAAAAATATCGTTAAAAACGCACAAGAAAGAAGAATCTTGTATTTGGAACGAGAAATCAAGGCATTTCAAAAAAGAATTGATGTAATAAAAGGAAAATAAATGGACATAGTCTATCATTCTTTAAGTTCTATTAGTGAACTAGAATCAGTCAATATTAGCACAAACGCAAGTATATTAATTAGCTGTTACAAACTAAGAGAAAATATTGAATATTTAATAAAATATATCAAAAAGACGCCTATAGATTGGGTTATTATCATTGGAAAAAAATCTTCTAAGTATAGAAAATATTTTAGATTTATATTTGGAATCGGAGTCATATCATAATGATAAACTTCTAGATGTAATTACAACCTCTCTCCCATATCACCCTATTGATGATGTTTTATTTGAGTTCTTTACAATTTCGACGATGGGAAATGATAACCATACTTTAATTGCTATCCTAGATGAAAAAATACCAGAAGAGGTAGCATTAAAAGAAAATATTGATAAATTTACTTCTAATTTGATATATAAAAAATAATGCAGTAGCCCATATGAAACCTAAACTCAACTACTGCGACACCAACTACATAATACTTATGGACGCAATCTCTTGACCGAACACTTTTCAAATGTTACACAAAATAACAATAACATCGTCAGAACTTTTTCTACACAATACGGTAATTTTGAAGTTCGAGAATCGTTGTTTGCAAGTCCAAGTGGAAATTTTGTAAAATTTGAAACCACATATCAAGTATTACCAAACGGAACAAGGGTATTTAATACAGTAATTCCCAAAGTGGGACAATAATGTATGAAAATATGTTACTTAACGCAGATGAGTTAATGTGGTTTTTTGAAAAAGAACCAGTAATTAGCGAAGATGAAAGTTGTGTTATTTTTAAATTAAATGACGGTATCAATAATTTTGAAATTGCCTTTGGATATGCTTTGCCGTATGTATCCATAAAAGTTTTTTCATCTATTGGAATGATTTTATCATATTATTTAGAGCAAATTATTGAAATGAAAATAAAAAATGATGAGATAAGTGAATATCTTTATGTTGAATTAAAACAAAATAACGATGTTAGTAGTTTTAGCATAAGAATAAAACCACATATCCAAATAAACTTGCAATCGCTTTGTAGCTAATAAGCAGTAGTGTGAGCAACTTTTTTGGCATTTACTGCAATAACATTCAGAAACATTACCTACAACAATGCCGACGTCGTTTGCGTATTTACCGACAAAAGAGTGCAAAAGCCTGCCTCCGGCAGCGAATCGTCCGTAAGCGGATCGGTTTCTGCAAAATAGGCTTCCGTCCGCACACCGGCTCAGAACCGTACCCCGTTTGAAAACAAAAATGCCGTCTGAAACCCGACATCCGGGTTTCAGACGGCATTTTTTGCTTGACGTTTTAGCTGTAAAGCTTCGCTCCTTTTTTGACGAACTCAATCGCTTTTTCCTCCATGCCCTGCCGTTGGGCTTTTTGCTTGTCGGCGTAGTCGCGCACTTCCTGCGTGATTTTCATCGAGCAGAATTTGGGGCCGCACATCGAGCAGAAGTGGGCGATTTTCGCGCCTTCGGCGGGCAGGGTTTCATCGTGGAAGCTCTCGGCGCGTTCGGGGTCGAGGCTTAAGCGGAATTGGTCGCGCCAGCGGAATTCGAAACGCGCCTTGCTCAGGGCGTTGTCGCGCAACTGTGCACCCGGCCAGCCTTTGGCGAGGTCGGCGGCGTGGGCGGCGAGTTTGTAGGTGATGATGCCGGTACGCACGTCTTCTTTGTCTGGCAGCCCCAAATGTTCTTTGGGGGTAACGTAACAAAGCATGGCCGTACCGTACCAGCCGATATTGGCCGCGCCTATGCCCGAGGTGATGTGGTCGTAGCCGGGGGCGATGTCGGTAACGAGCGGGCCGAGCGTGTAGAAAGGTGCTTCAAAGCAGTGTTGCAGCTCTTCAGCCATGTTTTCTTTGACGCGTTGCAGCGGCACATGACCGGGGCCTTCGATCATGACTTGTACGTCGTGTTCCCACGCTTTGGCGGTCAATTCGCCCAAGGTGTGCAATTCGGCGAATTGGGATTCGTCGTTGGCATCGGCAATGCAGCCGGGACGCAGGCCGTCACCGAGGCTGAACGATACGTCGTAGGCTTTCATGATTTCGCAGATTTCGTCGAAATGCGTGTAGAGGAAGTTTTCCTGATGATGTGCCAAACACCATTTCGCCATAATCGAACCGCCGCGCGAGACGATGCCGGTGAGGCGGTTGGCGGTCATCGGCACATAACGCAGCAACACGCCCGCGTGTATGGTGAAATAGTCCACGCCTTGTTCCGCCTGCTCGATTAAGGTGTCGCGGAACAAATCCCAAGTCAAATCTTCGGCAATACCGCCGGTTTTTTCCAAAGCCTGATAAATAGGCACGGTGCCGATGGGGACGGGCGCGTTGCGAATAATCCATTCGCGCGTTTCGTGGATGTGCGCGCCGGTGGATAAGTCCATAATCGTGTCCGCGCCCCAACGCAGCGACCACACCATTTTTTCGACTTCTTCGGTCAGGCTGGAGGTTACGGCGGAATTGCCCAAGTTGCCGTTGATTTTGACGCGGAAGTTGCGGCCGATAATCATCGGTTCGAGTTCGGGGTGGTTGATATTGGCAGGGATAATCGCGCGTCCGGCGGCGATTTCTTGGCGTACAAATTCGGGCGTGATTTGGTCGGAACGGGTCGGGATATTCGCGCCGAAACTTTGCCCTGCGTGTTGTTTCAAGAGCTTGGCGTATTCCGGTTTTTGGGACAATTCGTCTAATTTTAAACGTTCGCGTATGGCGACAAACTCCATTTCGGGCGTGATAATGCCTTGGCGCGCGTAATGGAGCTGGGTAACGTTGCCGCCGGCTTTGGCGCGGCGCGGGCGGGTGATTTGGTTGAAACGCAGATGGGCGGTTTGCGGATCGTGTGCGCGTTCGATGCCGTATTCGCTGGAAAGCCTGGGCAGGATTTCGGTATCGCCGCGTTCGTCCAGCCACGCCGTGCGGATGTGCGGCAGACCTTGTTTCAGGTCGATGTGCGCCGCCGGATCGCCGTACACGCCGCTGGTGTCATAGACGGGAATCGGCGGGTTGGCTTCCGTGCCTTGCGCCGTGTAGGTGTCGTCCTGACGGATTTCGCGCAAAGGCACGAGTATGTCGTCGCGGCTGCCTTGCAGATACACGCGTTCCGAGTTCGGATATTTGAAGCGGATGCCGATGTCTTCGCTCAAGTCGGCAAGTTCGCGCGCTTCGTTGCCGGAAATTTTGGCGGTTTTTTTTGGCGTAGTCATAAAAAATGCTCCTGTTTTCTCGTTTAGGATAAGAAACAGGAGCGTTTTGCGTCTTCAGACGGCATTTGAAAACCAATGCCGTCTGAAAGGCAGAATCCGTGAAAACTCCCCACGCAGGTATTATCCCGATCGGGTGTAAAGGGTATTTCTCAGCCGCCTGAACATCAGGCAGCACCCCTGTTTCAATGTTGGGCAAAATTAAACCACGGGCTTAGATTTTTGTAAAGAAAATAATATTTCAAATCAGGCATAAACCGCCGGACGGCAAAATTTTATGGTTCTTTCGCGGAAGTAATGTTTGACAACATAAAAAATCTGCCGTATAGTTTTACTTTCTGACGCGGGATGGAGCAGCATGGTAGCTCGTCGGGCTCATAACCCGAAGGTCGTAGGTTCGAATCCTGCTCCCGCAACCAAATATTAAACCCCTTGGTTCAATGCCGAGGGGTTTTGTTTTGCCTGTTTCCTGCCGCCTCCGTTTTTTGCCGGATCTTCCTTCCTGCCGCAATATCGGAACAGCAGCCCGCCGTCTGTTTGCGGTTGCAAATTCAGGCAGTTTGGCTACAATCTTCCGCAATGTCTTCAAGAAAGCCAACCATGCCGACCGTCCGTTTTACCGAATCCGTCAGCAAACACGACCTTGATGCCCTGTTCGAGTGGGCAAAAGCAAGTTACGGTGCAGAAAGTTGCTGGAAAACGCTGTATCTGAACGGCCTGCCTTTGGGCAACCTGTCGCCGGAATGGGCGGAGCGCGTCAAAAAAGACTGGGAGGCAGGCTGCTCGGAGTCTTCAGACGGCATTTTTCTGAATGCGGACGGCTGGTCAGATATGGGCGGCCGCTTGCAGCACCTCGCCCGCACATGGAACAAGGCGGGGCTGCTTCACGGATGGCGCAACGAGTGTTTCGACCTGACCGACGGCGGCGGCAATATCTTGTTCTCACTCGAACGCGCCGCTTTCCGTCCGTTCGGACTGCTCAGCCGCGCCGTCCATCTCAACGGTCTGACTGAATCGGACGGCCGATGGCATTTCTGGATAGGCAGGCGCAGTCCGCACAAAGCAGTCGATCCCGACAAACTCGACAATACTGCCGCCGGCGGTGTTTCCAGCGGTGAATTGCCGTCTGAAACCGTGTGTCGCGAAAGCAGCGAAGAAGCCGGTTTGGATAAAACGCTGTTTCCGCTCATCCGCCCGGTATCCCGGCTGCACAGCCTGCGCCCCGTCAGCCGGGGTGTGCACAATGAAATCCTGTATGTATTCGATGCCATCCTGCCCGAAACCTTCCTGCCTGAAAATCAGGATGGCGAGGTGGCGGGTTTTGAGAAAATGGACATCGGCAGCCTGGTTGCCGCCATGTTGTCGGAAAACATGATGCACGACGCGCAACTGGTTACGCTGGACGCGTTTTGCCGTTACGGTCTGATTGATGCCGCCCATCCGCTGTCCGAGTGGCTGGACGGCATACGTTTATAGGATGCGCCATGCTTGAACTGAACGGACTCTGCAAACGCTTCGGCGGCAAAACGGTTGCCGACAATATCTGCCTGACTGTCGGGCGCGGCAAAATACTCGCCGTTTTGGGGCGGTCGGGCTGCGGCAAATCCACCCTGCTGAATATGATTGCGGGGATTGTCCGGCCGGACGGCGGGGAAATATGGCTGAACGGGGAAAACATTACCCGTATGCCGCCCGAAAAACGCCGTATTTCGCTGATGTTTCAAGATTACGCGCTGTTTCCCCATATGAGTGCGCTGGAAAATGCAGCATTCGGTTTGAAAATGCAAAAAATGCCGAAAGCCGAAGCCGAACGCCTTGCCATGGCGGCTCTTGCCGAAGTCGGACTGGAAAACGAGGCGCACCGCAAGCCTGAAAAACTTTCCGGAGGCGAGAAGCAACGGTTGGCACTGGCGCGCGCTTTGGTTGTCCGCCCTTCCCTGCTGTTGCTGGACGAATCGTTTTCCAGTTTGGACACGCATTTGCGCGACCGGCTGCGCCGCATGACTGCCGAACGTATCCGAAACGGCGGCATCCCTGCCGTTTTGGTAACGCATTCGCCCGAAGAAGCCTGTACGACGGCGGACGAAATCGCCGTGATGCATGAAGGGAGAATTCTACAATACGGCACACCCGAAACATTGGTCAAAACACCGTCCTGCGTGCAGGTCGCCCGACTGATGGGGCTGCCCAATACCGACGATGACCGCCATATTCCGCAACATGCGGTGCGTTTCGACCAAAACGGCATGGAGTGCCGCGTATTATCCCGTACCTGTTTGCCCGAATCGTTCAGCCTGTCCGTCCTCCATCCGGAACACGGCATCCTGTGGCTGAACCTCGATATGCTGCACGCCGGTGAAATATCGGGAAACGATACGGTACGCATCCATATCGAAGACAAGGAAATCGTCCGTTTCCGTTGATGCTTCCTTAAAAACAAAATGCCGTCTGAAAAACCTTTCAGACGGCATTTTTTTACCAAAGCAGCTATATTTTTTCTAAGGGCGTTATTTGACTGCAATCTTTTTCCATTATCAACAATATTTATTTCCGCACTTTGGCTTCGGCTTCCTCCCCTGCCGGCGCGCTGTTCATCTGTTTGATCAGCTTTTCCGCCTTTTCCTCGTCCTCGCAGCGGACGATTTTGGCAATATCGTTTTCGAGCTGTGCGATATTGCTGTTCAGGATGATGTTTTTGACGGGCAGGATGTTGTTGGGATTCATCGAAAAACGGCGCAGCCCCATACCCAATAAAACGCGGGTAAACGCCGTGTCGCCCGCCATTTCGCCGCACACAGATACGTCTTTTTCCATACGGTTGGCGGTACGGATGACGTGTTGCAGCATTTTCAACACGGAAGGATGTCCGGGCTGGTAGAGGTGGCTGACGCTGTCGTCGCTGCGGTCAACGGACAAGATATATTGAATCAGGTCGTTGGTACCGATGGAAATAAAATCGACCAGTTTTAAAATGCTGCCGACGGTCAACGCGGCCGAGGGGATTTCAATCATACAGCCAACACCGACATCGCCGAAGGCTTCACCGCGCTCGGTAAGCTGCCGCTGGGCGGTATCCAAATGAATCAGGCATTGGCGCACTTCGGACAAGGAGGTAATCATCGGCCACATCATGCGGACGGGACCATGTACCGCCGCACGGAGGATGGCGCGCATCTGGGTGCGGAACATGACCGGTTCGGCAAGGCACAGGCGGATGCCGGTCATGCCCAGCGCGGGATTGAGGCTGCCGTTGGGCGTGCTGTTTTTCCCGAACCAGCGCGGATTTTTATCCACTCCCAAATCGACTGTCCGTATCGTTACGCTTTTGCCCTTCATTTTTTTGACAATCGCGCTGTAAACTTCATACTGTTCGTCTTCAGACGGCATCGTATCACGGTTCAGGTAAAGAAACTCGCTCCTGAACAACCCGATGCCGTCTGCGCCGAGATTGTGCAGTAATTTGACATCTTCGGCTGATTCTATATTGCCCAAAAGCTCGATACAGACCCCGTCGGCGGTAGCAGCGGCGGTCTTTTTGAGCTTGTTCAACTCGCGTTTGTGGCTGCGGTATTCGCGGGCACGGCGGCGGTATTCGTTCAACACCGACTCATCCGGCGAAATAATCAATACGCCGTTGATACCGTCCACGATGACTGTTTCGCCTTCGGTAATCAGTTTGCGCGCGTTGTGCAGCCCGACGACGGACGGGATGTCCAAGCTCCTGCCCAAAATCGCCGTATGCCCGGTGGGGCCGCCTGCATCGGTAACGAAGGCGGCAATGCGCTGCTCTTTAAACAAAACCGTGTCGGCGGGTGAAAGGTCGTTTGCAATCAGCACGGTTTCGTCAAACAGGTTGTCGGCAACTTCCAACTCGTTGCCCTGCCCGATCAGGTTGTTGTGGATGCGGCGGACGACTTGCAGCATATCCTGCTTGCGTTCGCGCAAATAGGCATCGTCCATATTGTCAAATTGGGCGGCGAGTTTGTCGCTCTGCTGCTTCAATGCCCACTCGGCGTTGATTTTTTGTTCCCTTAAAATATCAACGGGCTCGCGCGACAAGGTTACATCGGTCAACAGCATCAGGTGCAGCGAAATAAACGCGCCCAACTCGGTCGGGGCGTTTTCGGGAATCGCGCTGCGGAGCTGTTCCAACTCTTTGCGCGTGGCTTTGACGGCGGCATCGAAACGTTCGGCTTCGGCATCGGTGTCCGCCTCCGCAACATCATACTGCGGCACTTCCTCCGTACCACGCGCAATCAGGTGGGCGCAACCGACGGCAATGCCTTTGCCCGCCGCCACGCCGTGCAGCACGATACTCATTATTCGCCCTCGCCGAAGTAGTCGTTGATTAAGTCGGTCAGGGCGCGCATCGCTTCCGCCTCGTCCGCGCCGTCCGTCTCCAGTTCGATGACCGTACCCTTGGCGGCGGCGAGCATCATTAAGCCCATAATGCTTTTGCCGTTGACGCGGCTGCCGTTTTTCGTTACCCAGACTTCGCTTTGAAACTGAGACGCGGTTTGGGTGAATTTGCTGGAGGCACGGGCGTGAAGTCCGAGTTTGTTGATGATTTCGATGGATTGTTTGAGCATTTCGATTCCCGTTTTATGTATATCGGCAGCAGACACCGTTTAAAATGTTTTCTTGTCCTACCGCTCCTTCAGGCGGCATCATGGTTTTTCCGGCACACCAAATCGTCCGGTGCGGACATGATGGCGAAAATGCCCTTTACCGCCGCCTCTCTGACACTCTCGGTGAAGGCGGCAAGGTCTTCCGCCGTCGGCGAATATTGGACGGCCTTAATCATCATCGGCGCATTCAGGCCGGTCAGAATCGCCGATTTGTTTTCGCGCACGAGGCGGCGGGCGGCATTGCAGGGGGTTGCGCCGAAGATGTCGGTCATAATCAATACGCCGTGGTTTTCAGGAAATTCTTGCAGCGCGGCAATGGCGTTATTGATGATGTCGTCTTGGTCTTCCGTCGGCTGCACGCCGAGTATGCGGACGTTTTCAGGCAGCCCGCCCGGAAAAAAATGATGTGCCAACTTGCGGTAGGCTTCGCCTATGGTTTCGTGTGTAACGATTAAAAGCCCTATCATGGTATATATGCGTCCTGTTTATAATTCTTCTGCCAACCTGCCGTATAAACGTTATGCCGTCTGAAGAACATTCAGACGGCATGCCTGCCTATTTGCCGTCCAATGCGTAAATCTCACCCAAATTGCGCCAGCAGCCCGCCGCATCCATGCCGTAACCGAAAACATAACGGTTCGGCACATCCAGTCCGACATAATCGGCTTTGACGGGTTTTTCTTTGTCGATTAATTTATTGGCGAACACCGCCGCACGGCAGCTTGCCGCACCCATTTCCAAAAGTTTGGCTTGAATGGCAGACATCGTATGCCCTTCGTCTAGAATATCGTCCAACACAACCACATGCCTGCCTCGGATTTGTTCCGCATCGGGCATACGTTTCCAGTTGAACGCGCCGCCCTCCAGCTTGTCGCCGTAACGGGAAACATGAACATAATCAAAATCTAAGGGAAAGCGCAACAGCGGCAACAACTGGCCCGTAAACACCACCGCCCCGCCCATCACGGGCAGGAGCAACGGATATCTGCCGCCCAAATCGCGCGTAATCTCATCCGCTACTTTTTGCAGTGCGGCGCGGCATTGCCCTTGGTCGAACAAAAGTTCGGCGTTTTCAAGCATCGCCTGTGTTTCAAGGCGTTTGGTTTCTAAATCGGTCATATGTCGGAATCGGTCGGTAAAAGGAAAATTATAAACCAAAGTATCGGCTGCCGTCCGAACCGTCCTGCTCAGCGGTCGGTACGCACGCGCACAAATGTGGCGAATTTCGGCGTGCCTTTCCGCGTAAAACCACGGTAGCGGTAGGTAATCAGCGTGCCGATTTTGGGCGGGTTGTCGCGGTCTTTGTCTTTGAAACCGCTGCCGATGCGGAATTCGCCGTGCCGGTTTTTGCAGCCGACCGCGCCCAACCGTCCGGCATTGCGCCCTTTGCCTTCATAGTGCCGCG
This sequence comes from Neisseria benedictiae, assembly GCF_958267435.1. Taxonomy (NCBI): domain Bacteria; kingdom Pseudomonadati; phylum Pseudomonadota; class Betaproteobacteria; order Neisseriales; family Neisseriaceae; genus Neisseria; species Neisseria benedictiae. The sequence goes on along the minus strand of NZ_CATQFV010000076.1, from coordinate 15,122 downwards.
TTACCGTGCATTCGTCGTCGTATTGGCTTTTCAGCTTCAATAATTGGCTGCTCCTGCCACCGCTATAACGGGATTCAGGCTGGCGCAGCATCACGCCTTCGCCGCCCTGCGCTTCGATTTGTTTTAAAAAGTCCATCGCGTGCTGCCGGTCGCGCACTTTGATTTGCGGGATGATGGTAATCGGCGCGTTCGGATGCGTTTTCAGCCATTGCGTTGCGACTGCCAAACGTTGGTAGAGGTTGCCCTGCGCCTTGGGTACGTCGAAAACGTGCAGGCGGATGCCGCGCCAGTCTGAAGAAGCAGAACGCACGGCGGCGGAAATCTGCTCGAACTGACCGCGTCCGCTGTACAATTCGCCGTCCAAAGGATAAGGCGGAAACTGCGCGGTAAAGCCTTTAGGGGGCGTAAACGCATAACCCTGACGGCTTATCAGGTGCTTTCCGTCCCAATAGGCGCGCACGCCGTCGAGTTTCTCGCTCATCGCCCAGCCCGCAATCTCTTGGTCTTTGTATTCCTGCGCCAGCATCAAATCCGCCGCGCCTGCCGATGCAGGGATGAAAACCGCCGTAAAAATCGGTATGATGCCGCCGATTATCTTCTTAATCACCTGATTCCCCCAATATCCAAACAGGCGGCAAACCGCCATAAAACAAACGGCAAACCCGATGCCGTCTGAAAACCGTTTAGGAACACGCCGATGACCCTACGTTACGAAATCCTCTCCGTTACCCCCTTCCGCCAAAACTGCACCCTGATTTGGGACGACGAAAGCGGCGAAGCCGTCCTGACCGATGTCGGCGGCGACGTGCCGTTCCTGCTGCAAGCGTTGGCAAACCGCAAACTTACGCTCACGGCAATCTGGCTGACGCACGGCCATCTCGATCATGCAGGCGGCGTGGTCGAAATGTTGAAAACGCATAAAGTCCCCGTCCTCGGCCCGCACCGCGAAGATAAATTCCTGCTCCAATCGCTGCCGCAAACCACCGCGCAATACGGATTCCCCGTCTCGCCCGCCTTTGCGCCGACCCGTTGGCTCGAAGAAGGCGAAACGCTCACGGTCGGACGCTATGCCTTTCAAGTGCTGCATATTCCGGGGCACACGCCGGGACATGTGGTCTTTTATTGTGCCGAGGCGGATCTGCTGATTGCGGGCGACGTGCTGTTTTACGAAACCATAGGCAGAACCGATTTTCCGCGCGGCAACCACGCCGACTTAATCAACAATATCCGCAACAAATTATTCGCCCTCCCCGAAACCGTGCAAGTTGTCGCCGGACACGGGCGTATGACTTCCATCGGACATGAAAAGCGGCACAATCCGTTTTTCTAACCGACTTTCCTACGGCCTTCAGACGGCATCATCTGCACTGATGCCGTCTGAAACACATCCGCCCTTCCTATTCGGCTTCGTCAGCCGCCTTCTGTTCCGAAGGTTTGCCCAAAGCAAATGCCGTCTGTTCGTTGGCACGCTCGACCAAATCCCGTTGAAGCTGTTTGCCTGCCTTCACACCCAACAGACGCAGTTTCTCGGCGCGTCCGACCAGATTCCCGCGCCCCTCGGCAAGTTGCTTGAATGCCGTCTGAAAGCTGTTTTGCGCCTGATCGATGCTTTTGCCGACGCTTTCGAGCGTCTGTACGAAGCCGACAAACTTGTCGTACAGCTTGCCGCCTTCGTCCGCAATCGCCAGCGCGTTTTGGTTTTGCTGCTCGTTGCGCCAAATATTCGCCACCGTCCGCAAAGTCGCCAGCAGCGTACTGGGGCCGACCAGCATAATCCGTTTGTCGAAACACTCTTGGAACAATCCCGCGTCATGCTGCAACGCCAGCAGGTAGGCCGGCTCGACAGGTATAAACATAAAGACGAAATCCAATGTGCTCACACCTTCCAAATCGGTGTAATCCTTCAGCGACAAGCCTTTCATATGCGCGCGTATGCTGGCGATATGCGCCGCCAGTTCGCGTGCCGCCGCATCCGCATCCACCGCCTGCGTATAGCGCACATAAGCCGTCAGCGAAACCTTGGAATCAATCACAATCTGCTTGTTGTCGGGCAGGTCGACCAAAACGTCGGGCTGCAGGCGGCGCGTGCCGCCGTCTTCCTCTTTTCGGACGGATGCCGCCTGAACCACATATTCGCGCCCTTTCTGAAGGCCGGAATTTTCCAAAACCGTTTCCAGAATCATCTCGCCCCAATTGCCCTGAACCTTATTCTGCGTACCGGTCAGCGCGTTGGTCAGGGCCTTTGCCTCGCTGTGCAGCTGCGCATTCAATCCTTGAAGCCGTTTCAATTCGTTTTCCAACGTCAGCCGCTCGCGCGATTCTTTATCATAGGTTTGCCTGACCAACTCGCCGAAACCGTGGATGCGTTCGTTTAGCGGGTTCAAAACCTGATGGAGTTGCTCCCGGTTCTGCTCGGTAAAACGGCGGCTTTTTTCTTCCAAAATCGTGTTGGCAAGATTTTGAAACTGATCGCTCAAGCTTTTGCGCGCCTCGCCCAGCAAGGACAGTTTCTCTTCAGAAGCAAGGCGTTCCTGTTCGATTTGCGTTGTCAAACGTTCGTTTTCAACCGCCAAACCCTGTGCCTTTTCCTGCAAATCGATATGCGACTGCCTCAAACGCTCCGCTTCTGCCTCTTTTTCCTGCAAATGGGCAATCTGTTTTTCGGCTGCGGCAAAACGGTTGCCCACATCGGAAAGGTCGTTTTGCACGTCGCGGACAGTTTGGCGGCTTTCTTCCAAATCGGTTTCGACTCTTTGGCGGATTTGGCGTTCCAGCGCATATTGGTCGGCAAACGCCTTCCGTTCCTGTCCGAGCTGGGTTGCCAAACGTTCGTTTTCAACCGCCAAACCCTGCGCCTTTTCCTGCAACTCGATATACGACTGCTTCAGACGCGCCGACTCCGCCTCTTTTTCCTGCAAATGGGCAATCTGCTTTTCGGCTGCGGAAAAACGGTTGCCCAAAGCATAATTTTCGTCTTGCAAATGCTCGTATTTCCCATCCAAAACGGCTAATTCCGATGCAATTTCTGCGTGTGCCTGTTCAACAAAATCACATCTTGCCGCCTTTTCCGCCAATTGCGCGTTCAATACGGCTAATACACCTTGAAACCGACTCTTCATCAGCAACCATGTAAACAACACGCCTGACAGCAAAGCCGCCAGCAATAGCAACACAGTCATCAGCTCCATAAATCATCCTAATATTCAAACATTTTCACACCGGACAAAACTGCCGCTTATTCCGATTCTACCTGTTTGTTCGACATAGCTCCAAAAAATATAGCGGATTAGCTTTAAACCTGTTCGACATCGCCTTACCATGCTGCTTACGGTTTCAGACCTTTTCCTAATTCAATATCCATCCGCCGCAAACCCTGATTAAGTTCCCGATGTCTGACATTTTTAGAATGATGCCGTCTGAAATGTTGCAGCTATGTTCAGACGGCATACGGATTCAGGCTTTTCAAACGGCAAGCAAAATGAAAAAAGGGCAAACCCTAAAGGATTTGCCCTTTTGTTCCAACCGCTTAATGTACGTCTTTCCAATATTCTTTTTTCAGGAAGTATGCCAAAGGCAGCATAACCGCCAACAAGAAAATCATCACGATATAACCTGTACGTTTGCGTTGCAGTTGTGCAGGCTCGCCCATGTACACAAGATAGTTCACCAAATCGCGTACATATGCGTCGTACTCTTTTTGGATCACTTTGCCGTTCGGCAGGCGGCGGCTGTGCAGACCGGTAGATTCCCAATACAGCTTAGGAGTCAGGTTGCCATGCTCGTCTTTAATCATAACGGGTTGACCTTTAGCATCCAACTCAACGGCTTGAACACCTTGTTGCTCCCACAGCGGGTGAGGCATACCGACTTTATCAAATACGGTATTGTTCCAGCCGCTCGGACGCGTAGGATCCTTATAGAATCCGCGCATATAGGCGTAAAGGTAATCTGCACCTTTGGAACGCGCAATCAACGTCAAATCGGGCGGAGCAGCACCAAACCATTTTGCCGCATCTTTAGGATCCATTGCAGCATGCATCACATCGCCGACATTATCGGTGGTAAACATCAGGTTTTTCTTGATTTCTTCATCAGTCAGACCGATGTCTTTCAAACGGTTGAAACGCATACCGCTTGCCGAGTGACATGACAGACAGTAGTTGGTAAAGATTTGTGCGCCGCGTTGCAAGCTTACTTGGTCGCGCAAATCGATATCGACTTTCTCATAGTGTGCATGACCGCCCGAAGCAAATGCCGCACTCATGGGTACTGCCAACAGTAAGGCAGCAAACCAGTTTTTCATAACTTGTTTCATTTTGACTGCCCTCATCAGATGTTGGTTGCAAACAGATATGCACAAACCGCCGTAATGCCTACATAAACAAAAAACATGATTTTCTGTTTGGCGGTACTCATGGTTACACGTTCAGGAACCGGTTTGTTAGTATCCAGTTTGGTATAGAACGGCATACCCAAGAAGAATGCAAAATAAACGAAGGACAGGATGCGCGCAACCAAAGTACGCGTATCAGTTGCCACCATCGCACCCAAAATACCCAAACCGATAAAAGCAATGATGAACAGAACCAATGCGGTTTTAAAGATCGGGCCACGATAGCGGACGGATTTCACCTCGCCCCTATCCAGCCAAGGCAACAGGGCAATCAGTACAACTGCCGCACCCATACCGATTACACCCCATACCTGTGTTCCCAAGAACGAGGGAATCGCACGCAAAATGGCGTAGAACGGAGTGAAGTACCATACTGGTGCAATGTGCGGAGGTGTTTTCAGCGCATTCGCAGCATCGAAGTTCGGCGCTTCCAAGAAGTAGCCGCCGCCTTCAGGTGCAAAGAACAACACGGAACAGAAGACAATCAGGAATACAACAACACCCAAGATGTCCTTAACGGTGTAGTAAGGATGGAATGGGATACCATCGCGTGGAATACCGTTTTCGTCTTTGTTTTTCTTGATTTCAACGCCGTCAGGGTTGTTAGAACCCACTTCGTGCAGGGCGATGATGTGCGCCACAACCAAGCCGAGCAATACCAGAGGTACTGCGATAACGTGCAGGGCAAAGAAGCGGTTCAGGGTAACGTCGGAAACGTTGAAGTCGCCGCGGATCCAAGTGGACAAATCAGGACCGATAACAGGGATGGCGGAGAACAGGTTAATAATCACCTGTGCACCCCAGAAGGACATTTGACCCCAAGGCAACAGGTAGCCCATAAAGGCTTCCGCCATCAATGCCAAGAAAATCAGGGAGCCGAAAATCCACACCAACTCACGGGGTTTTTTGTACGAACCGTAAATCAAACCACGGAACATGTGCAGATAAACAACAATGAAAAAGAAAGATGCGCCGGTGGAATGCATGTAGCGGATAATCCAACCGCCGGACACGTCGCGCATGATGTACTCTACTGCGGTAAAGGCAGCAGGCAGATGGTAGGCGTTAAGATTGCCGTCCGGTTTGTAGTTCATAGTCAGAAAAATACCGCTGACGATTTGAATCACGAGGACAAGCAAGGCTAAAGAGCCGAAGTAATACCAAAAGTTGAAGTTCTTTGGTGCGTAGTATTGAGCCAAATGCTCATTCCACATCTTAGACAGGGGGAAACGAGCGTCCATCCAGCCTAACAATGCTTTTGCTTTGCTATTGGTTTGGTTTGCCATAATTATCGTTCCTTATTCTCAGTCTTCACCCACCAAGATGGTAGTATCGCTCAGATATTTGTAAGGCGGTACGACCAAGTTGGTCGGCGCAGGAACACCTTTATACACCCTGCCTGCAATATCGAATTTCGAACCGTGGCAGGGGCAGAAAAAGCCGCCCTTCCAGCCCGCACCCAAATCGGCAGGTGCAATGTCGGGACGGTAGGTTGGCGAACAGCCCAAATGGGTACAGATACCGATGGCGACAAGGATGTTCGGCTTGATCGAACGTGTCTCGTTTTTCGCGTATTCCGGCTGTTGTTCCACATCGGAATTGGGATCAGTAAGTTCGCCGTTCAGGCTTTTCAGGTCTTTAAGCTGTTGATCCGTACGGTTGACCACCCAAATCGGTTTGCCTTGCCACTCAGCAGTCAACATCTGACCCGCTTCGATTTTGCTGACATCCACTTCGACGGCAGCACCGGCAGCCTTAGCTTTTTCCGAAGGGAAAAAACTGGCCACAAACGGCGTTGCCACACCCAATGCTGCCACTCCGCCTGCGCCGCAGGTCGCAAGTGTCAGGAAACGGCGGCGGCCGTTATTGATTTCTTGATTATCCATTATTCAGTCGTCCTAATATTTTGGGAATACCGAGCCATTAAACATTGCAATTTTACCCAGTTTGCAGTGATACTCAAAGCATTATTTAAAATAAGGTAAAGTTTTATGATATTTCTCAATAATCAAGCCGGATTGCCTTCATCAAAATGACACACTTCCAATCCAAACACTCCTGCCGCCGCCTCCGCCAATGCCTGTACGCCGTAACGTTCCGTCGCATGATGCCCTGCAGAAACAAAAGCCGTACCCGTTTCATTGGCAAGGTGGTATTGGGCTTCAGAGATTTCCCCCGTCAAATACAAATCAACACCTTCGTCTATTGCCGTCTGAAAAAACCCCTGCGCGCCCCCGCTGCACCATGCAACCTTTCTGATTTCACGGTTCAAGTCGCCGATAACAACCGGCTTCCTCTGTAAAACCGCTTCAATATGGACAGCCAATGCACCAAGTGTCTTGACTTGTTTCAGGCTTCCTGAGTTAAGCAGGTTTTGTTCGCCAAAACGCCTTTCAACTGTAAAACCGAGTTTTTCAGCGAGTTGGGCGTTATTTCCTAATTCAGGATGCGCATCCAGCGGTAAATGGTAAGCCGCCATATTGATATCATTGTCCAATAACGCGGCAATCCGTTCTTTTTTCCAACCGGTAATGGTCGGCAACTCGTTTTTCCAAAACATGCCGTGATGAACCAGAAGCAAATCTGCCTTCTGTTCCGCGGCAAAATCAATTGCCGCTTTGCTTGCAGTTACCGATGTGGCAATCTTACCGATATACTCTTTCCCTTCAATCTGCAAACCGTTGGGGGCATAATCTTTAAACAATGCTGTCTGCAATGTTTCATTACACCAAGTCAGAAAATCCCTGCGCAATACCATCTTTTTTCCTAATCGCTTTAAACAAGCGGGCATTCTAATCGCAAAATGTCCGGAGTTCACATTTTTCCGATTTGCGCCCGCATATGAATTATTTTAATATGCGCCGGTTCAATATGCCGTCTGAAGCCTTATGGATTCCATCATCGAATTGCGCCACCTCAAAACCCTGCTGGCACTTGAAGAAACCGGCAGCGTCTCCCTTGCCGCCAAACGGGTTTTCCTTACCCAATCCGCCCTTTCCCACCAGATCCGTATGCTCGAAAACCACTACGGCACGCCGCTGTTCGAACGCAAATCCACGCCCTTGCGCTTTACCCCGGTGGGCGAAAGGCTGCTGCGCCTCGCCCACGAACTGATACCTCAAGTTGCTGTTGCAGAACGAGATTTGGCGCGGATCACGGAAGGGGAGGCGGGAGAGCTGCGGATTGCTGTCGAATGCCATACCTGTTTCGACTGGCTGATGCCCGCCATGGGCGAATTCCGCCCGATGTGGCCCCAAGTCGAACTGGACATCGTATCGGGATTCCAAGCGGATCCCGTCGGGCTGCTGCTGCAACACCGCGCCGACCTTGCCATTGTTTCCGAAGCGGAAAAACAAAACGGTATTTCTTTCCAACCGCTGTTTGCCTACGAAATGGTCGGCATTTGCGCCAAAGATCACCCGCTTGCCGCCAAAACTGTCTGGGAAGCCGAAGACTTTATCGGGGAAACTCTGATTACTTATCCCGTTCCCGACGAGATGCTGGATTTGCCCAAGAAAATCCTGATTCCGAAAAACATCAACCCGCCGCGCCGACACAGCGAACTGACCATCGCCATCATCCAACTGGTTGCCAGCCGAAGGGGAATCGCCGCCCTTCCCTACTGGACCGTTATGCCCTACCTTGAAAAAGGCTATGTCGTTCACCGGCAGATTACCGACAACGGACTGCAAAGCAAACTGTATGCCGCTATCCGCACTGAAGACACAGATAAAAGTTATCTGAACAACTTTTGCCAAATCATACGTGAACGCGGCTTCGCGGACTTGCCCGGATTAAGTGAGTTGGAACCGGTCTGATTTCCCTTGTTCAAACCATACCCGGGCGGTTTTTCTATTTTTTCATGTACTGTTTCTGATTTTTACCCAATCCGTAATCTTTAGATTACCAATGGAAAACCGTCTGTTACAAATAAAAAACCCTGCGATAAGCAGGGTTTTTTGAATTTCCAACATTAACGTTTGGAGAATTGTTTTGCACGGCGTGCTTTGCGCAGACCCGGTTTTTTACGTTCAACTTCGCGTGCATCGCGGGTAACGAAACCGGCTTGAGACAAGGCGGGTTTCAACGCAGCATCAAAATCGATCAGGGCACGGGTAATGCCGTGGCGGATTGCGCCGGACTGGCCGGTTTCGCCGCCGCCGACAACATTGACTTTGATGTCGAAAGATTCGGCGTTTTCAGTCAGAACCAAGGGTTGGCGAACAACCATTCGGCTGGTTTCGCGTGCGAAGAATTCGTCAACGGGGCGGCCGTTTACGATGATTTGACCTGTACCTTTAGTCAGGAATACACGAGCCACTGAACTTTTGCGGCGGCCTGTGCCGTAGTAGTATTTACCGTTCATGTCGCGTCCTTATTTCAATTCCAAAACTTTGGGTTGTTGTGCGGCATGGGCATGTTCTGCACCAGCGTACACTTTCAGTTTTTTAATCATGGCGTAACCCAGGGGACCTTTAGGCAACATGCCTTTTACGGCTTGTTCCAAAGCGCGGCCCGGGAATTGCTCCTGCATTTCGCGGAAGGTGCGTTCGTAGATACCGCCCGGGAAACCGGAGTGGCGGAAGTATTTTTTATCTTCGAATTTGGCACCGGTTACACGCAGTTTGTCCGCATTGATAACAATGATGTAATCGCCGGTATCGACGTGGGGGGTGTATTCAGGTTTGTGTTTGCCACGCAGACGGCTGGCGACTTCGGCTGCAACGCGACCCAAGACTTTGTCTTGGGCATCGATGACGAACCATTCGCGCTTCACCTCGTGGGGTTTCGCTGAAAAGGTTTTCATAGTGGAAATCCAGATAGATATAGAAAGTTATGGATTTTAAAGACAGGATTTGATTTTGTCAATCGCATTACTGCGTTACGGAAGGATTTTCCGGATTTCAGCAAACTGCATACTGCTTTTTCGGGCGGGGCGGCGGCCAATGTGAAAAACCGCATCGTTGCGATGCGGTTTTGAATGGGAATCCCCGCGAGAGCCGTTTCGGCCGAATCCGCTTGAACCTTGCTGACAAGGCGGCTGCCTCGGGTAGTTTCGGGTGCGTCCGCAAAAGGACGCTCGCGCCCACTACTGCTCCCGACAACCTTAAGCGAACTTATTGGTTCAAAGGAATATATGCCTTCGCGGACACCGCAGGGAAAAACTGTTATTCCTGCCCCAAGCGGGATAGTGCTTTTTGGCAGGCGTTGTCCATGTCGGTTATTTTACGCGCAAAATCGCCGATTGCCAAATCGCCGTTAAGGGAAATTTTCAACAGGTCATGGACGACATTGAGTGCGGCCATGATGACGATTTTCTCGCTGTCGGCAACTCGTCCGCCTTCTCGGATTGCCTCGGCTTTTCTGTTGAGCATTCCGACTGCCTGCAAAAGTGTGTCTTTTTCTTCTGCCGGCGTGTTGACGGTCAATTGGGCGTGCATGACTTCGATGTGGACTTGTTCGGTGTTCATCCTTTAATCCTTATTGCTGCGTTTCCTGCCGTTGGGGGAGGCGCGCCGCCAGTGCGCTGATTTTTTCCCTGCTCTGTTCGAGCAGGCTGCGGTATCGTGTATTTTCTTCCGTCAGACTGTCGATTTTGTTTTGCAGGTCTTCCTTGAGTTTGCCGACTTGGACGAGCAGGGCTTCGCTGAGTTCGTCGACGGCGGTTTCGTGTTCGAGTTTTTGCCGCTCGTGCGCCCGTTTGAGTTCGGCGACGGTTTCTTTGAGGCGGTGGTTTTCGCTGACGAGGGTTTCGAATTTTTGTACCAGCGTATAAACGCTGCTTTCGAGTTTTTCGATATTTTGTTTCATAACCTTACCTGTCCGTATGCCGCCTGAAGGCTTCAGACGGCATCTGTCTGTTGTTTATTCGAAACGCGCGCTGCGTTCCATCAGCCTTTCGACGACCTGCTGCGGGGTCATTTCTTTGCGGATGAGTTGCAGCAGGGTTTGGGTAATCGGCATATCGATTTGGTATTTGCAGGCGGTATTGAAGACTTCTTCTATGGTGCTGACCCCTTCGGAAACGTGTCCGATTTCGACCAGCACCTGATGCAGTTCTTTGCCTTCCGCCAAGCCCAAGCCGACGCGGCGGTTGCGTGAGAGTGCGCCGGTGCAGGTCAGGATGAGGTCGCCGATGCCTGCCAGCCCCATCATGGTTTTGGGCTGTGCGCCCATTGCGGAGGCAAGGCGGGTGATTTCGGCGAGTCCGCGCGTAACCAGTGCGGCGCGGGCGTTAAGCCCATACTCTAGACCGTCGGACAATCCGGTGGCAATCGCCATAACATTTTTTACCGCGCCGCCAACCGCCACGCCGATGACATCGGTACTGCCGTAAAGCCGCATGACGGTCGTGTTGAGCTGCGGTACGAGTTCTTCAATCCACTCTTGGTTTTCGGAGGCGAGAACGACGGCGCAGGGCAGTTGTTTGGCGAGTTCCTGTGCAAAACTCGGGCCGGAAAGTACGCCGATTTTTTTGTTGTCGGGCAATACTTCTTTCAAAACTTGAAAGGTCAGCAACCCGGTATCCTGCTCGAAGCCTTTGCAGGCGGCTAGAATCGGAAGATGTCCTGCATTGTATTGCTTCAACAGTTCCGCACTGCTTCTCAAACCTGCGACAGAAGTAACAATCAACACCAGCCCGCTGTCTTTGAGCGCATCTGCCAAATCCGCACACACTTCCAAGGTTTCGGGAAAGGAAAAGCCCGGCAGTCCGCGTTTGTTTTCACGCGCTTCCTGCATTTGGCGGACTTGGTCTGCGTTGCGCGTCCATAGGGATACGCGGTTGCCGTGTTGGGAAAAATGCAGGGCGAGCGCCGTACCCCACGAACCTGCGCCGATAACGGTAATTTTCATTGGTCGTCTTTCAACATATCACTGCCGTTCACTTTAAAACAATCGGTGTTTCTCTGCAAGTGCGGTCAGGGAAATGCCGTCTGAAAGGCGTTCAGACGGCATTTTGCCCCGATGCGGCACAATCAGCCGGTATTGCGCAAACCTTGCGCCACGCCGTTGATGGTCAGGTGAACCATCAGCAGGGCGTGCGGATTGTCGGGCTCTTTGCGCAGGCGTTTGAGCATGGCGACTTGCAGGCCGTTGAGGGCGTTCAGGTATGGAATCCTCAAAGCGAGCGAACGGGCGAGGCTGCGGTTGTCGCGCAAAAGCTCTTCGGTTTGCAGCAGGTCGAGCAGGGCTTTGCGGCTGCGTCGGTATTCTTCCTTGATCATACCGAAGATGACTTTTGCCTTATCGGGCGATTCGCTCAAGCCGGCATAGTTTTCCGCCAAGGTGATGTCGGTTTTCGCCATCACTTGTTCCATATTGGAGAGCATCGCTTGGAAGAAGGGGTTGTTTTGGGCGTGTCCGCGCAGGGCGGCGAGGGTTTCGGGGCTGCCTTCGCACAAGGTTTCCACCGCGCTGCCGAAACCGTACCAAGCCGGCAGCATGAGGCGGTTTTGCATCCAGGAAAATACCCACGGAATCGCGCGCAAGTCCTGAATCCGCGCCAAGGTTTTGCGGCTGGCGGGACGGCTGCCGAGGTTGAGGGTGGCGATTTCCTGAATCGGGCTGGTTTGCAGGAAGTAGTCGATAAAGTCGGGGTGGGTAATCAGTTCGCGGTAGTATTTGAACGATACGTCCGACAAATCCTGCATCAGTTTGGCATCGGGGTCTTTTTTGTCTGTCGGGATGCCGGCCTCTAAAGTAGCAGCAACCAAGGTTTCCAAGTTGCGTTGGGCATTGCCCGGGTCGGCGTATTTGGCGGTAATGACTTCGCCTTGTTCGGTAATACGGATTTGCCCCGCCACGCTGCCGGCCGGTTGCGCCAAGATGGCTTGGTAAGACGGGCCGCCGCCGCGTCCGACGCTGCCGCCGCGTCCGTGGAACAGGCGCATGCGGACATCGTATTTTTTGAAGAGTTCGACCAGTCCCAATTCCGCCTGATACAGGCACCAGGAGCTGGTAACGTAGCCGCCGTCTTTGTTGGAGTCGGAGTAGCCGAGCATAATTTCTTGGATGTTGCCCCGGCTTTCGAGCAGGGCGTCGTACCAGTCGAGGCGGAACATGGTTTCCATGACCGGACAGGCGTTTTCGAGTGCTTCGATGGTTTCAAACAGCGGCACGATATTGATGCGGCTGTGCGGTTTGCCGTTTTCCACCGCCAACAGGCCGCTTTCCTTCAGCAGCAACGCCAAGGCGAGCAGGTCGCTGGGTTGTTCGCAGTTGGAAATAATGCTTTGGGTTACGGCATCTTCGCCGAATTCGTCTTTGATTTTTCGCGCTTCGTTGAAAATCGCCAGTTCGTGGCGGGTGTGGTCGCTGTATGTGATGAACGGGCTGTACAGCGGACGTTGATGACTCAACTCGCGCAACAGGGCGGCTTGTTTTTGCCCTTCGTCCAGACTGTTGTAGTCTTCCAAGCCTGCGTGTTGGAAAAGCTCGGCAACCACATCGGCGTGTTTGCCCGCGTGTTGGCGCAGGTCGAGCGGCATCATATGGAAGCCGAACACGGACACGGAACGGATGAGGTCTGCCAAACGGCCTTCGGCAAGCAGGCGGCTGCCGTTGTCGATAAGGGAACGTTGCAATTTTTTCAAATCATCGAGAAATTCTTGTGCCGAAGCATAAGGCTCGAGGAAGCCGAATTTGCAACCCATACCCAAACCGAGCGCGCGCGCTTTGCCCATAGCGCGCGCCATAATGTAGGCGATGGCGCGGCGGTAGGGTTCTTCCGTGCGGGCGATTTCTTCGTCGGGCGATTTGTCGGACAACGCCATCACATCGCCGTTGACTTTGACGCGGCGGATGGAGAGCGGCAATTCGCGGTAGAGTTTGTCGAGTTCGCCGCGATAGAAACGGAACACGGCATCGGCGTGGCGGCGGAAGGCAAAACGCAAGGTTTCGGCAGAAACGAACGGATTACCGTCGCGGTCGCCGCCGATCCAGCCGCCGATTTTGAGAATGTTCGGAACGCGGACATCGGGATAGGCCGTCTGAAAGTCGTGTTCCATCTTGCGGTAGAGTTTGGGCAGGGCTTCAAAAAAGCTCATCGGGAAGATGGACACGCCGTTGTTGATTTCGTCGTTGACGCTGAGTTTGTGGCGGCGCGTTTCGCTGGTCTGCCACAATCCCAAAAGCACGGTGTCGATTTCGCGGCGCAGCCGTGCCAGCGCGTCGGCATTGGTGCAGCGTTCGCGTTGCGGCAGCAGCGCGCGGATGCGGCGGTTGAAATTCAAAACGGTTTGGCGTTGCACTTCGGTCGGGTGCGCGGTCAAAACGGCGGTAACGGACGTATTGTCCAACTGCCGCTGCACCGATTTGCCGTCGGCTTTCCCCGCCTTGAGCCTGCGGACGGTTTCCGTCAGGCTGCCTTCCGCGCCGCCGTGTCCGGCTTCTTCGTGGATTTGGCGGCGGCGTTCGTGGTGCACGTCTTCGGCGATGTTCAAAATTTGTGCGAACAGCCCACAGGCAAGCGTCAGGTCGTAGGTTTGCTGTTCGTCCAACTGCGGCAAAACTCTCTCAATCAGTGCCGCGCTGTCGTCGGAAGTGGACAAGAGTTTGACCGTGTCGACAACCAACGGCGAGGCTTCTTCGTGCAGGAGGTTGAACAGGGATTGTTTCAGAAATTCCGCGTCCGCCGCCAAAGCCGCGTCCTTCGGATTGTTCAGAATATGCAGTTGCATGATTTTTCTCTCATTGCCGTAAATACTGTAAATGTACCTCAAATGCCGCATCCGTGCCAAACCGTTCACACTTTAACCGCCCGTGTCCCGAAATGCCGTCTGAAGTTGAACGCCGCCCGACGGCAGCGTTACAATCGCCCGCAACTGTTTTTTCCGAACATCATCATGACCACGACCGAACACGACAACGACGACGAACTCCTGCTGCGGTACAGCCGCCACATCCTCTTGGACGAAATCGGCATCGAAGGGCAGCAGAAACTTTCCGGCGCACATATTTTGGTTGTCGGCTGCGGCGGTTTGGGTACCGCCGCCCTGCCCTACCTTGCCGCTTCTGGCATCGGCACGCTGACCATAGCCGATTCCGACACGGTCGAGCTGCACAACCTGCAACGCCAAGTCGCATTTGACGAGGGCGACGTCGGCAAGCCCAAAGCCGAAGCCTTGGCAGACCGCCTGCGCCGCATCAACCATACCGTCGATGTCCGCGCCGTCAACGAAAAACTCGACGGCGGTGTTCTAACCGGTTTGGTTCAAGCCGCCGACATCGTTTTAGACTGCTGCGACAACTACGCCACGCGGCAAGCCGTCAACCGTGCCTGCGTGCAGGCGAAAACACCGCTGGTTTCAGGGGCGGCGGTACGCTTTGAAGGACAGCTTGCCGTGTACCGTCCCGACTTGCCCGACTCGCCGTGTTACGCCTGCCTGTTTGACGGCGGATCGGCTTCAGACGGCATCTGTTCTCTCTTCGGCGTGTTCTCGCCGCTGGTCGGCATCATCGGCAGTACCCAAGCGGCGGAGGCTCTGAAAATCCTGCTGGATGCGGGCGAACCGTCGCACGGCAGGCTGGCGGTTTACCGTGCCTTGGAAGGGGGCTGGCAATATTTCGACCTGCCGCGCAACCCCGAATGCCCGATTTGCGGCGCGGAACGGTAAAACCCTGCCGCCGTTTCAGACGGTATCCAAACGGATGCGGAGGAACGGTTTTAAAAATTTAAAAATTTACATTTCTTTGCAAAAAAAAAAAAAAAAAAAAAAAATTTACCTTA
>NZ_CATQFV010000075.1:0-3131 GCF_958267435.1 Neisseria benedictiae | reverse complement strand
CCCTTCCCTTCGGCTGTTTTGTCGGAAAGGATGTTGTGGGCGGGGTCGAAGGCGAAGGTTTCGCTGCGGCCGCTTTGGCTGTTGCGGGCTTCCTGAATGCGTCCGATTTTGTCGTAGATGTAATTGAGTACGCCGCTTCTTTGGTCGGCGCTTTGGATCAGGTTGCCGGCTTTGTCGTAGGCGTAGCGGAGGTTAAGTACGGTGCAACAAAGGCCGTCTGAAAGTTGGTTTTCAGACGACCTCTATGTCAACTGCTAATGAGATTGTTAAAGAACAAATTGTTCAGACGACCTCAAAGAAGATAGTGAGGTCATCTGAAAAACAGAAACCGCGGGCTACGGCTTGCTTTTTACGCTTTTAAATTCCGGTGGTGAATTTCTTGAAACTCATCCGAAATAAAATCTCCAAATTCTTCAAACGATTCAATAGGTAAATTAAAAATTTCTGGTTTACGACGAATAAGAAAACTTAAAATATGATAATGACTATTGGGTGTTTCAAGCAATTCAATGCTCTTGAGTATTTTTTGCATACCATCCTCTTCATCTATTTCTTGCTCGATGGAAAAGTCTGCATTGTGAGCCAATCCCATAGCAGGATTAATAGAAGTAATTTCACTTGGGGTTGGATCTTGGTAATCGGGATCTTGAGCAATTATCCGCCAGTCTGACTCTAGCTTTGATTCAAATAAGGTATGGCAGTCTAAAACGGTTTTGAATAGAATTGGGTAATTCCCAGCATTTTTATAATCGAATGGCTCAACTGGGCTTGAAGTAAACAAATCAAAAATTCCTACAGTGGCACCAAGCTTATTTTTAGCGATTATTCTACCGTAACCGAATAATTTATCAGCTATTTTAAAACAAAATAAATCACCATTCTTAAGATATCTATATAAAGTTCTGTTTTTTTCCCAATTAAAGATTTTCATAATACTTTTCCTTTTCTATAGCATAGAATGTTAAATTATTGGAAGATTTTTACAACCATTTTTGAGAATATGGTCTCTTCCCGCAACCATTGCTTCTTGTCTTTTAGCATTACGGGTCTTATTCTCAACAAATGAATGACATTTATTTCCTCTGGTTTTAGTTTTTTTAGGATTAAAATTACTTTTCTGACCTTTTTTAATTTTTTTTCCTGTAAGTGTTCCATGTTGTCGAATACAGCCTTCCTCATATCCACGGGCGGTTTCGTAATCCAAATCGCTATATAATTCTACTAAGCGTTCTGTTCCAACTAATCTTCCTGATTTTCTGTGTTGTTTTGCACGCGTTTTTATATTATCCGTAATACCGATATAAAAAGGTTTACTATCCCCTGGCCTATACAATCCATAAACAGAATATTTTTTTAATCCCAATGGATCTAACCAAATTTGAGCATTGGTGGCAAATTGATAAAAATTAGCTCCACCATCTAACCCAATCGGATCCTGATTCACAAACCGCCCCGCCTCAGGCTCGTAATAGCGCATCAGGTTGTAGTGCAGTCCGGTTTCTTCATCATAATACTGGTTTTGAAGTCTGAACGGTTGATGCACGTTCTGATAGACGCGTTCATCCTTTTTCAGACAGCCCCAGGCGGTGTATTCGCCGTACCATAAGAGATTGCCGTGGATGTCGGTCATCTCGCGCGGGATGCCGATTTGGTCGTTGTGGAAATAGGCGAGGTATTGTTTGCTGTCTTTGGCGTTGTCAAAGATTTGCGCCAGCGGTTCGTAGCTGTCTTGGTCGGTGTAGATATAGGTGTAGCTGCCTTTGTAGGTGTACTCCTGAAGTAACCGCGTTCCGTCCCAGACGAAGTGGGTGCGCTTCGGCTCGGTGCTCGTCCGGGCGAGTTTGTCTTGGCGTTCTTTGGAAAGCCTTCTGCCGAACGGGTTGTAGGCGTAGCGTCGGTTAAGTAGGGTACAATAAAGGTCATCTGAAAATATCGAATCTTACTTTTTGTTTTTTTTCTTAGGATTTAATTCTTCTTTACGTTGCTTATAAAATTGCCAATATTTTTTGTCTTCCATAGAGAAAGGTGTGTAACGTAACTCTTTGTAGGCAAGATCAAAATATTTATAAGCATTTTCCAA
Organism: Neisseria benedictiae; assembly: GCF_958267435.1. Classification (NCBI taxonomy): domain Bacteria; kingdom Pseudomonadati; phylum Pseudomonadota; class Betaproteobacteria; order Neisseriales; family Neisseriaceae; genus Neisseria; species Neisseria benedictiae. Next base: position 1,051 of record NZ_CATQFV010000075.1, on the reverse strand, counting down.
ATCACCTAGTTCGTAATAGATAATACCTGCCCATAGAAATGTGCTGCCATCAGGAACTGTTTTTCGCGCCTCTAATGCAATATTTATCCATTCAAGTGCCTTAGAATAATCCTTTAACTCTTTAAATCTGCCAGAAATTTCAGAACATAACCCACTAGTTGGGGTTACGAATTGAGTAGCAGGTTTTGGAATTAAATCCCAAGCCTTCATTAACCCATCAATCCTTTCCTGAAGAGTTTTAGCCTGTCTCGACTCACACATAATATTATTAATTTTACTATTTAACTCAGGATTAATATCAGATAAATACATAGTTTTCCTTTCATTCATAACTCTTCATTAACAACCTTTAGGTAATTTTCCATTTTTAGGCTTGCGGGGTTTCTTATAACGTTCTTTGCTCTTTGCCCCACGGGAACAGTTGCCTGGTCCATATTCCAATCGATAATTATTGGGATCAAGCATCCATTTCCGTACTGCCTGAGACTTGGCTCCATAATAACGACCACAACGATTCCAATAAGAAACAGCATCTTCAGGATTATGTCCCATATGTGCATTTCTTAAAGAGTATTTTTTACCGTCTACATCTTTGAAGACTGCACCCTCGGGAATCTGTGAGGTACGTCTAAGTTTACTGATTTCCTCGGATGTAATACCTTCAATTTCTCCATTAGCTAACATACGTTGCATTACAGCCCATCCTGTCTTAGATACCTTGGATGGCGTTCTACCAACATAGGCATTCCTTCTCCATAAACCTAATGGGTCATACCAATCTTGTGTATTGGGTGAGAAGAAATACAAATTATCTCCACCAATTAATTTAATCGGATCCTGATTCACAAACCGCCCGGCCTCAGGCTCGTAATACCGCATCAGATTGTAATGCAGCCCGGTCTCTTCATCATAATACTGGTTCTGCAATCTAAACGGCTGATGCGCATCCTTGTAAACCCGCCCGTCCTTTTTCAGACGGCCCCAGGCGGTGTATTCGCCGTACCATAGGAGATTGCCGTGGATATCGGTCATCTCGCGCGGAATGCCGATT
>NZ_CATQFV010000074.1:0-145 GCF_958267435.1 Neisseria benedictiae | reverse complement strand
CCTTATCCGACAGGGATATGACAACAATTCCCGAAAAAATCCCACTGAAAGTATTGACCGTATACGTCTTCAAGCGTATAGTTCGGTTCTTCGCTGCTGCCGAAGCTGCGGACGAACTGAAAAGTATAGCACAGAATGTTGGGGA
>NZ_CATQFV010000073.1:0-30622 GCF_958267435.1 Neisseria benedictiae | reverse complement strand
CTGGCTAGAGTTAAAGGGGCTTGATGTTTGTAAAGACTTGCGCCCCTTGATGGGGTGCAATATATAAGGATAATAAAATGGATGTAAAAGAAAGCGGTATTTTGGGCGACAGCATCAACAGCCATTGGTATTACGCATCCAAAGCACTTGCCGTTGCCAATCTTTTAAAAGGCAGAACCTTCCGCAAAGTGCTGGATGTCGGCGCAGGCTCCGCCTTTTTTTCACACTTCCTGCTGGAAAATTCCGATATAAGCGAAGCATTGTGCATCGACACCGCCTACACGGGTGAAAAAGATGGGTCATATTGCGGCAAACCGATTCATTTCCGCCGCACCATCGGCATGAGCGATGCCGACCTGGTGCTGATGATGGATGTTTTGGAACACGTCGAAGACGACAAGGCAATGCTAGAGGAGTATATCGCAAAAGTCCCTTCCGGCACGGAATTCCTCATTTCCGTACCCGCCTTCCAGTCCCTGTGGAGCGGCACGACGAATTTTTGGGGCATTACCGCCGCTACCGCCTGACACAGCTCGAGAACTTAATCCGCAGCACCGGGCTGTCCGTCCTCGGGGGGAACTATTATTTTGGCGCAGTATTCCCCCTTGCCGCAACCGTCCGCCTGCTCGGACGGTTGAGATCCGGACAAAATCCCAAATCCCAACTGATGCGGCATCATCCCGTCATCAACCGCATACTGGCTTCAATATGCCGCCTCGAAATCCGCATACAAAAAAGCAACCGCTGCGCGGGACTGACCGCCTTTTGCCTTGCAAAGAAAAAATAAAACCGATGCCGTCTGAAACTTTTCAGACGGCATTTTTCCAATCGGTTAAAATACACGGTCTATTTTTTTAGGAAATGCACCGTGGTTGCATCTGCCATCGACTTTATCCTCCATATCGACCGACACCTTCTTGCGCTGTCGGCGCAATACGGCATTTGGATTTACGCCGTTTTATTTGTCGTCGTGTTTTGCGAAACCGGCCTGATTGTTACACCGTTTTTACCGGGCGATTCTCTGCTGTTTGCAGCCGGCGGTATTGCCGCGCTGGGCGGTATGGATATTCATTTGATGGTTGCATTATTAAGCCTTGCCGCCATACTCGGCGACGCGCTCAATTTTACCGTCGGTAAGTATTTCGGCGGCAGGCTGTTCGCCAACCCCGATTCTAAAATCTTCCGGCGCGAATACCTCGACAAAACCCGCCGTTTTTACGAAAAACACGGCGGCAAAACGATTATCATCGCGCGCTTCGTGCCCATCGTCCGCACCTTCGCCCCCTTCGTCGCCGGTATGGGAAAAATGCACTATGCCAAATTTATCCGCTACAACATCATCGGCGGCGTGTTGTGGGTTATCCTGTTTTCTTATGCAGGCTATTTCTTTGCCAACTTCCCCGTCGTAAAAAACAATCTGGGCTTGGTGATGGGCGGCATCATTATTGTTTCCGCCCTGCCCGGCATCATCGAAATTGCCCGCGCCAAACTTGCGGCAAAATCCGAACGTTAATTGTTGGAAATTGACATTATGAATATATTATCCGTAGAAAACGCTTCCTTTGCCGTCGGTCATGTCGCCCTGCTCGACAAAACTTCCTTCCAACTCGACAGCGGCGAGAAAATCGGCTTAATCGGCCGCAACGGTGCGGGTAAGTCTTCGTTTTTAAAAATCCTTGCCGGTGTGCAAAAGCTCGACGACGGGCAGATTATTGTTCAAAACAATCTCAAAATCGTTTATGTGCCGCAGGAGTCCTTTTTTGATAAGGACGCAACCGTATTTGATACTGTTGCCGAAGGTTTGGGCGAAATCCGCGATTTATTGCGCCGTTATCATCACGTCAGCCATGAGTTGGAAAATGGTTCGAGTGAGACTTTGTTGAAAGAGCTCAACGAATTGCAACTTGAAATCGAAGCGAAGGACGGCTGGAAGCTGGATGCGGCGGTGAAGCAGACTTTGGGCGAACTCGGTTTGCCGGAAAACGAAAAAATCGGCAACCTCTCCGGCGGTCAGAAAAAGCGCGTCGCCTTGGCGCAGGCTTGGGTGCAAAAGCCCGACGTATTGCTGCTGGACGAACCGACCAACCATTTGGACATCGACGCGATTATCTGGCTGGAAAACCTACTGAAAGCGTTTGAAGGCAGCTTGGTTGTGATTACCCACGACCGCCGTTTTCTAGACAACATCGCCACGCGCATTGTCGAACTCGATCGCGGTATTTTGCGTTCCTATCCCGGCTCGTTTTCCAAATACAGCGAGAAAAAAGCGCAAGAGTTGGCAGTCGAGGCGGAACACAACCGCCTATTTGACAAATTCCACGCGCAGGAAGAAGCGTGGATACGCAAAGGCATTGAAGCACGACGTACCCGTAATGAAGGACGCGTTCGCCGTTTGGAAGAGCTGCGCCGCCAGCGCGCCGAACGCCGCAATGTGCAAGGTCAGGTCAACTTCAAGCTCGACAGCGGCGAGAAGAGCGGCAAAATCATCGCCGAATTGGAACACGCTTCGTTTGCCTATGGCGACAAAGTCATTATGGACAAATTCTCCGCGATTTTGCAGCGCGGCGACAAAATCGGCCTAATCGGCCCCAACGGCATCGGCAAAACCACATTTTTAAAACTGATTTTGGGCGAACTCAACCCGACTTACGGCAGAATCCGCATCGGCAGCAAGCAGGAAGTTGCCTATTTCGACCAATTTCGCAGCGCGTTGAACGAAAACGACACCGTGTTTTACACGCTCGGACAGGGCAATGATTACGTCGAAGTCGGCGGCAAGAAAAAACACGTCATGAGCTATTTGGAAGATTTCCTGTTCCATCCTGCCCGCGCGCAAAGCCCCGTTTCATCTCTCTCCGGAGGAGAACGCAACCGCCTTCTGCTGGCGAAACTCTTTACCCGTCCTGCCAATATCTTGGTCTTGGACGAACCGACCAACGACTTGGACATTGACACCCAAGAGCTGCTCGAAGACTTACTGCGTGATTATCAAGGCACGGTATTCCTTGTCTCGCACGACCGTATGTTCCTCGATAACGTCATCACACAAAGCATTGTATTTGAAGGAAACGGAAGGTTAAAAGAATACATCGGCGGCTATCAGGACTATATCGACGCAAAATCACGCGAAGCGAAAATTCAGACGGCATCCGCACCCAAAGCGTCCGATGCCGAACCCACCAAAGAAAAACCCAAAGCCAAGCGCACGGTCAAACTTTCCTACAAAGAACAGCGCGAACTCGATGCCCTGCCCGACGAAATCGCCGTCTTGGAAGCCGAGCAGGCTGAAATCAACGCGCAGCTTTCCAATCCCGAAATCTTCAAAGATTATGAGAAAGCCGGTGCATTGCAAAATCGCGCCGAAGAAATCGAAACACTGCTTTTGGAAAAATTGGAACGCTGGGAGCAGCTCGAAGCCAGACAGAACGGCAATGCCGTCTGAAGCCCGACCGTCGGGAAAACGCGCCCGAAGCCGCCGGCAAAATACCCGCCCCGCGTGCCTGACGGGCATCCGAAAGCACGCCGCGCCGCAAGCCGCACCCTTCAGACGGCATCTTCGATCAGACTGTCAACAATCCGGATAAAATGTTATACTCGCGCCCGTTGCCGCGCCGTCCGAAACCGCCTTTTGGGAAAGCAGAAATGATCAGCAAACAGGAATATCAAGCCCAAGCCGCCCAAGGCTACAACCGCATCCCGCTCGTGCAGGAACTCCTTGCCGACTTGGATACGCCGCTTTCCCTCTATCTCAAACTCGCCAACAAGCCGTTCACCTATCTCTTGGAGTCCGTCGTCGGCGGCGAACGTTTCGGGCGTTATTCCTTTATCGGACTGCCTTGCAGCCACTATCTCAAAGTCAGCGGCAAACATGTCGACGTGTATCAAAACGGCGAAATCGTCGAACAACACGACGGCAATCCCCTGCCCTTTATCGAAGCCTTCCACAACCGCTTCAAAACACCTGAAATCCCAAGCCTGCCGCGCTTTACCGGCGGACTGGTCGGCTACTTCGGTTACGAAACCATCTACAATTTCGAACACTTCGCCCACCGCCTGAAAAACACCGCCAAAGCCGACCCGCTCGGCACGCCCGACATCTTGCTGATGCTGTCGCAAGAGTTAGCGGTTATCGACAATTTAAGCGGCAAAATCCACCTCATCGTTTATGCCGATCCCTCGCAGCCCAACGGCTACGAACGCGCCCGCGAACGCCTCGAAGACATCCGCACCCAGTTGCGCCAAAGCTGCGCCATTCCACTCTCGCTCGGCAGCAAACACACCGAAGCCGTCAGCGAGTTCGGCGAAGAGCCGTTCAAAGCCTGCGTCGATAAAATCAAAGACTACATCTTTGCAGGCGACTGCATGCAGGTTGTCCCCAGCCAGCGCATGAGCATGGAATTTACCGACAGCCCGCTCGCCCTCTACCGCGCCCTGCGCACGCTCAACCCTTCGCCTTATCTCTTTTACTACGATTTTGGCGATTTCCACATCGTCGGCTCCTCGCCCGAGATCCTCGTCCGCCGCGAACGCGACGACGTCATCGTCCGCCCCATCGCCGGCACGCGCTTGCGCGGCAAAACCCCTGCTGAAGACCTTGCCAACGAGCAAGACTTATTAAGCGACGCCAAAGAAATCGCCGAACACGTCATGCTTATCGATTTAGGGCGCAACGACGTCGGCCGCATCAGCAAAACGGGCGAAGTCAAAGTAACCGACAAAATGGTGATTGAAAAATACTCCCATGTGATGCACATCGTTTCCAACGTCGAAGGCCGTCTGAAAGAGGGCGTTACCAACATGGACATCCTCGCCGCTACCTTCCCCGCCGGCACACTCTCCGGCGCACCCAAAGTCCGTGCCATAGAAATTATCGAAGAAGTCGAACCGAGCAAACGCGGCATCTACGGCGGCGCCGTCGGCGTATGGGGTTTCAACAACGACATGGATTTGGCAATTGCCATCCGCACCGCCGTGATTAAAAACAATACCCTCTTCGTCCAAAGCGGCGCAGGCGTAGTTGCCGACTCCAATCCTGAATCAGAATGGCAGGAAACGCAAAACAAAGCCCAAGCAGTGGTTCGGGCGGCGCAGATGGTGCAGGAAGGGTTGGATAGGTAAACTTGGCGTTTTTAGACAGCCTTTAAGGAATCAACAGGCCGTCTGAAAATCCAAACAATAAGCAGCAATCGTTTGATTAAAACAACTACCTTTACCGCGTCATTCCCACGCAAGCGGGAATCCAGAAATTTGAAATGACGGGAATCTCTAAATATTTCCGAAAGATTGAGGCCTAAATTCCCGCCTACACAGGAATGACGAATTAACGGTTTCAGACAACCTGAAATAAACAGTAGAACACAGACAAATTAAAACGCTATGAACAAATCTTCCATTCTCCCTCCTTCCATGCTCGGCATCCTCGGCGGCGGACAATTAGGCAGAATGTTTACCGTTGCCGCCAAAACCATGGGCTACAAAGTCACCGTACTCGACCCCGATCCGAACGCGCCGGCGGCGGAATTTGCCGACCGCCATTTGTGCGCGCCGTTTGACGACCAAGCCGCTTTAGACGAATTGGCAAAATGCGCGGCGGTTACCACTGAATTTGAAAACGTCAATGCCGATGCGATGCGCTTTTTGGCAAAACACACCAACGTTTCCCCCAGCGGCGACTGCGTTGCTATCGCGCAAAACCGTATTGAGGAAAAAGCGTGGATACGCAAAGCGGGATTGCAAACCGCGCCGTATCAAGTGGTTTCCTGTTCAGACGACATCAGCGAAGTAAGCGCGCAATTTTTGCCCGGCATCCTGAAAACGGCTACGTTGGGCTACGACGGAAAAGGTCAAATCCGGGTCAAAACGGTGGATGAACTTAAAGCTGCGTTTGCCGAACACGGCGGCGTGGATTGCGTTTTGGAAAAAATGGTGGATTTGCGCGGCGAAATTTCCGTTATCGTATGCCGTCTGAACAATGACAATGTGCAAACCTTCGACCCCGCCGAAAATATCCACGAAAACGGCATCTTGGTTTATTCCATTGTCCCTGCGCGGCTGAGTGCCGACGTGCAGCAGCAGGCGCGGCAGATGGCAAAACGCTTGGCGGACGAATTGGATTATGTCGGCGTGTTGGCGGTGGAAATGTTCGTCGTCGGCGACACGCACGAATTGGTCGTCAACGAAATCGCCCCGCGCCCGCACAATTCCGGCCACCATACGCTGGATGCCTGCGCTGCAGACCAGTTCCAACAGCAGGTACGCATTATGTGCAACCTGCCGCCTGCCGACACCAAATTATTATCGCCTTGCTGTATGGCGAATATTTTGGGCGACGTTTGGCAGGAAGGCGGCGGCGAACCGGATTGGCTGCCCTTGCAAAGCCGGCCGGACGCACACCTGCACCTATACGGCAAAAAAGCCGCACGGAAAGGGCGGAAAATGGGGCATTTCACCGTTTTAACCACCGATTCGGACACCGCATTTCAAGAAGCAAAAAAACTGCATCAGTCCCTATAATCCGACCAACGGCACAGATGCCGTCTGAAACCGCCGACATACCGCCATGAGCCTGCTGACACTGTTACGCCCCGCCACCGTGCAAGACTGCAAAGACATCTTCAACGTCCACCTGCATTCCGTCCAATACACCTGCATCCTCAGCTACAACGAACACGCCCTAAAAGTATGGGAAGGTCTGTTAAACACAGAAAGCTACCTGCCGACCATTTCCGACCCCGGCAAAGCACTTTGGGTTGTCGAATACAAAGGCAACATACAGGGATTTTTCCAAATTGACTGCCAAGAAGCACAACTCGATGCGCTTTACGTCCACCCTCTGTTCCACAACCTCGGACTGGGCACTGCCCTGCTCCGTCAGGCAGAAACCATCGCCCACAAATCCGGTTTGAGCTTTCTGAAACTCTACGCATCGCTCAACTCCGTCCCGTTTTACCTCCTCAACCGCTACGAATCGCTCGGTTCGGCAGTATTGCAGCTTGACCCCAGCATCAAAATCAAATGCGAACTGATGCGCAAACACCTCTGACCCGTCCTTATAACCAAAACTGATAATCTTCAAATCAAACATTATTTCCACAAGCGCAGACAGCCGTATAAAGTTGCCCCATCTACCAACCGACAGGACAAGCATATGAAAACCTACGCACCGGCACTCTATACCGCAGCCCTGCTTACAGCCTGCAGCCCCGCAGCCGATTCAAACCATCCGTCCGGACAAAATTCCCCGGCCAATACCGAATCCGACGGAAAAAACATTACCCTGCTCAACGCCTCATACGATGTGGCACGGGATTTTTACAAAGAATACAACCCTTTATTTATCAAAGCATACCAATCCGAACACCCCGGCACATCCGTCAGCATCCAACAGTCCCACGGCGGGTCCAGCAAACAGGCATTATCCGTAGCCAACGGACTTCAAGCCGATGTCGTCACCATGAACCAATCCTCCGACATCGACCTGCTCGAAAAAAAAGGACTGGTAGAAAAAGGCTGGCAACAAGCCTTCCCCGACCACGCCGCGCCCTACACCAGCACTATGGTTTTCCTTGTCCGAAAAAGCAATCCGAAACAAATCCACGACTGGAACGACCTTGCCAAAAACGGCGTTAACATCGTCATCGCCAATCCCAAAACCACAGGCAACGGACGCTATGCATTCCTCGGCGCGTACGGCTACGGCTTGAAAGCGACCAACGGCAACGAACAGGAAACCCAAAAACTCGTTGCAGCCATTCTCAAAAACACCCCTGTTTTTGAAAACGGGGGACGAGCCGCCACCACCACCTTCACACAACGAAACATCGGCGACGTACTCATCACTTTTGAAAACGAAGCCAACTACGTCAGCAAAAAACTGACAAAAGGACAATTCGAGATTGTTTATCCCAGCTACACCATTTCCGCCGAAAGCCCCGTCGCCGTCGTAAACAGCGTCGTCGGAAAAAAAGGCACACAGGAAGCCGCCCAATCCTATCTCGAATACCTTTGGAGCGAATCGGCGCAAGAACTCGCCGCATCGCTCTACCTGCGCCCGCGTAACGCCGAAGTATTGGCACGGCACAAAGCCGACTTCCCAGACTTAGACACCTTCTCTCCCGAAGAAAAATTCGGCGGCTGGGAAAAAATCATGAAAACCTACTTCGCCGACGGCGGCATGCTCGACCAATTAAGCACTAAAAAATAAACATCATCCCGCCCAAACCGCCTGATGCCGTCTGAACCACTTTCAGACGGCATCGTCCAAACCGCCGCAAGCCCATCCTGGCAAGCCCAAACAAATTCCCCTACAATCACATTTTCAAGCCAAAATAACGACAAAACAAATAACAGGAAAAAACATGAATACCGACTTCCAAAACATCCTCAAACAATTGGGCAAACAGGCCAAAAAAGAAGCGGCAGAAAAACAGGAAGCCGAAAAAAACAAGCAAAAACAAGAACAGGATTTGGATTTTTCACAAGCAGTCGGACAAGTCTCCCCATTAAAAAACCGGCAACAATATTATGCACCGCCTGACAAAACCCCCATCAAAGTCCGTCCTAAAGACAACCGCGCCGACGAAGAAAACTACTTCTACATCGGCAGCACATACAACGACCCACCCGCCAGCTTCAGCAAAAACGGACAAGGAAAAAACGACATCCAACGCCTGAAAAACGGATACTATCCCGTCGTTACCGATGTCGACCTACACGGCTACACCCAAGAAGAAGCCCAAAAAGTCCTCAACAAATTCATCGAGTTCACCCAAAAACGCGGTGTATGCGGAGAAATCATCCACGGCAGCGGATTAGGTTCCAAAGGCTATACACCCGTACTCAAAAACATGACCCGCAACTGGCTGATGCAGCACCCAGAGGTACTTGCCTATGTCGAACCGCGGGAAGGCAACGACGGCTGCGTCCGCATCCTGCTCAAACGCAAATTAAGGCAGCAAGACTGACAAATTTCTCCGACAGACTTGGCAGCGCCGCACAATATCCGTATAATTTGCAAACCATTTCTGGGGGCGACCTTGGTTTCGACGGGGGTTGCGAAGCAGATGCGGGCATACCGGGGTCTCAGATTCCCGTAAAACACTGAATTCAAATAGTCGCAAACGACGAAACTTACGCTTTAGCCGCTTAAGGCTAGCCGTTGCAGCAGTTGGTCAATGGGCTGTGTGGCGAAAGCCACCGCAACGTCATCTTACATTGACTGGTTTCCTTCCGGGTTACTTGGCAGGAAATAAGACTTAAGGTAACTGGTTTCCTGAAGGCCTGTTGGTCGGCATGATGGAAATAAGATTTTCAAATAGACACAACTAAGTATGTAGAACGCTTTGTAGAGGACTTTCGGACGGGGGTTCGATTCCCCCCGCCTCCACCATACCCTATTTTCAGCAGTATCCTGTAATACGCATAAAGCCTTGAAATTAAACAGTTTCAAGGCTTTTTTGTTGCCTCGGATACGACGAGCTATACCTGAATTCTCATCATTTATGGGGGAAGCTTGCCACAAGTTACCTTAAAACAGAAGAAAATGCCAAAGCCAACATTACTGCCGACAAATCGGCAATGCAAAAAGCTGCAAGCTTCCAGCCAATTATCAGGCTGTTACACACTTTTGTGCTTACACAAGCTATCCGCAAACACGCACCCTGTTGCAGTTCCCCCCATGTATTCGCTCACCCGTATGAATTGCGCCTATATATGCTGGTATGAAATCAACCGGGTGGTGGGATAATACTGCAAAGACATTGTTGCGGTATGTGTTATCATTGCCGCAAGAACAGCGGGATAAAGTCTGCTTATTGATAAAAATATCGGAGTAGGTCATGCCGTCTGAACTGTATGTCAGCCGAGAAATAAAAGTATTTTTAAGTAGGAAAACCGCCCCGTCCGAATTGTTCGACTATCTGTCGGCTGGAATTGACAGGGAGGCAGCCGAGCAGATGCAGAGCGAGTTGTGGGCAGCGTATTTTCGATTGCGGATTTGTCCGTGTGTGCGAATGGATACTTGAGGCGGCTGAAAAGTCCGAGTGGGTCAAACCGTACAAGTCCGATTTGAAAACCGCTCCGGAAGCAGACCCGGGATTAAAATCCGCATAACCAAAAGGCCGTCTGAAACCGTTTCAGACAGCCTTTAAAACATCTTCAAGGATAAAAAGCGAAACGCGACTGGAATTTGATACGCCATATCCTGACCAAATTGGAAAATGAACCCAACCCCGACCGCTGGCTCGTTTCCACCTGTATCGAAAGTTGGACAAAGGAAGCAGCCGCATATCATCTGTGGCTCTTGATACAGGACGAACTGATTGCGGGCAAATGCAACCGCGAACAGCCGGGCAATGGGTTTGCCTGTTACGGCATCTGCCTGACGTGGGCGAGGCATAAGTTTCTCGCTTCCATCCGCAGCGATACGGCTTGGCGGTGCATCCGCAGCCTGTTGAAGGAAAAAGCGGTGGATTTGTCTTTTGAAGCCATCAAAGCCGCCGCACTGAAACTGTTGGAGGTGCGAATGCAAGGGTTTGAACGGCGGCATGGCAATGCCGCCCTACGGCTGTCGGAAGCCGACCCAAGATTCAAAGCCGAATAACCAAGCAAATGCCGTCTGAAAAGATTTCAGACGGCATTTCATACACAATCGCTTATGCTTTTTCTTTTTGGCGCATTTTTTCCGCCATCAGTTCGTGCAGGGTTTTCTTCGCCGGTTTCATCGGTACGCGGTTTTGCGTCCAACCCAACTGTTTGCGAGGGGTCAGGTTGCGGAACTTGGTGGCTGCCCAACCGAAGGCGCGGTAGGTTTTGCTGCCGCTGAAAATACCGTTGAATGTGCGCCACGCCATTTGTTCGCCGAAGGTATGCGATGCGCCTTGCCCTCGGATGGGGTGCGGCACGGTTTCGGTCGGCGAACGTTGCGCTTCAACGCGCAAACGCTGCATTTGTTCGGTAATCGGGATGCGTACCGGGCAGACTTCCACGCACGCGCCGCACATGGTACAGGCGGTTGGCAGGTCGCGGGTGGCATCCAGACCCAACAAGTGCGGAGAAATAATTTCGCCAATCGGGCCGGGGTAGGTGGTACCGTATGCCGCGCCACCGATACGGGTATAAACCGGACAATGGTTCATACACGCGCCACAACGGATACATTGCAAGGTACGGCGCATTTGGTCTTCGGCATAGGCTTGGCTGCGGCCGTTGTCGAGCAGGACCAAGTGCATTTCTTGAGGACCGTCCAGCTCTTCGCTACGGCGCGGACCGGTAATCATATTGAAATAGGTTGTGATGTTCTGACCGATGGCGGAGCGCGGCAGCAGACTGTACAGGGGTGGAATATCCGACAGCTTGGCAACTACTTTTTCAATGCCGGTAATGGCGATATGCACGGGCGGTACGGTGGTACTCAAGCGACCGTTGCCTTCGTTTTCGACCAAACACAGCGTGCCCGTTTCGGCAACGGCAAAGTTTACGCCGCTCAAGCCGACATCGGCAGTGCTGTAAATATCGCGCAGGGCTTTGCGGGCAAAGCCGGTCAGTTGGTCTACATCGTCTGTCAGCGGCGTACCGAGGTTTTGGTGGAAAAGTTCGCTAACCTGTTCTTTGGTTTTGTGGATAGCAGGCATCACGATATGGGTCGGTTTTTCGCCTGCCATTTGGACGATGAACTCGCCCAAGTCGCTTTCCACCGCTTTAATGCCTTTTGCTTCAAGATAATGGTTCAGCTCGATTTCTTCGCTGACCATCGATTTGCCTTTGACCATCAGCTTGCCGTTTTTGGCTGTGATGATGTCGTGGATAATTTGGCAGGCTTCGGCAGGGGTTTCCGCCCAGTGTACTTTCACGCCCAGCTTGGTCAGGTTTTCTTCCAATTGCTCCAACAGCGCGGGCAATTTGGACAGGGAACGCTGACGGATGTGTTCGCACAAATCGCGCAGGCTTTGCAGCTCTTCTTCGTCGGTCAAAACGGCTTTGCGTTTGGTCATCAGCATATCCATCGCGGTACGCAGACTTTTACGCAAAGGCTTGTCTTGAAGGGAAATTGCAGCGTTTTGTTTGAAAGTTTCCGGCTTCATGTGGAACTTGATGGTTTGCGTAGTCATGCGTTTTCCTCCAAATTGGCAGGGGAAATGTGGTCGGGCAGGATGGCGAGGATGACCAAATCACGCGGCCCGTGTGCGCCGTAAGCAAGCGTCAGTTGGATGTCTGCGGTTTTGGACGGGCCGGAAATCAGGAATACATTGGTCGGCATACCGTTTTCCACCAGTTTTTCACCTTCGACGGCGTTATGAAACTCGTTGTACATCTTGGACGTATCGAACAGGCAGAAATGCACGGGCGGAACGAGGCTCAAGGTGCGCGGTTCTTCGGGGCTGGAAAACAGCATCAGCGTGCCGGTGCGGGCGATACCGCATTGTGCGCCGCTGAAGCCTGCATCGATGTTTGCGAAAAACTCGGTTTTCCAAGTATCGATTTCGCGCTCGAAGGCAATCGGTTCGATATTGCTGCCTGCCAGCGCGGCACGCGCCAGTTGCCCGTGCTCGGTTGCGAGAGGCAGAAGGATGTTTTTCAAACCCTTGCCTTCTGCCGCTTCGCGGAAAACTTGCATCCAATTGCTTTTCGTTACCCAATAGATTTCGGTTTTGACCGCACGCATTGCGGCAGCCCAATATTTCAAACGCTCGGCTTCGCTGTCCCAGGAAACACCCTTTTCTCGGTAATAATCGAAAACTGCAGGCTCTTCCATCGGCAAGGCATCGGCTTTTTTCAGTTTTGCCAAAATATTTTCGCGCGCGCTCATACTTTGCCTCCGGTGCGTTCCAACAAGAAGGATGCGATATGTTTCGGACGCGGCATATCCGGCTCGTCCTTGGCGATTTTGCCGCCGATGTTCATCATACAGCCGCAATCCGCGCTGATGATTTCGGTCGCACCGGTTTCTTTCAGCGCGGCGACTTTGTCGGTTACCATCGCGCCGGAAATATCGGCTTGTTTGACGGAGAATGTGCCGCCGAAGCCGCAACATTCGCTTTCGTGGTCGTGGACGATACGTTCAACGTTTTCCATACCGTCAATCAACTGCCAGCCCGAGAGATGGACATTCATCTCACGGCGTGCGGCGCAGGAAGTGTGAACGGCGACTTTGACCGGTTCGCCCTTGTCTTCGGGTTTGAAACCGATGGCAAGCAGGAAATGGGTAAACTCGATGATGCGGCCGGCGCAATCAACCGCTTTGGATTCGTATTCTGTGTTTTTGAACAGGGTGGGCCAATGGTGCTTCATCATACCGCCGCACGAGCCGGACGGTACGACAATCGGCCAGTTTTCGGGGAAAAGGTCGAGTTGCGCCTTGGCGACATCAAACGCCTCGTCCGGATGTCCGGAAGAGTAGGCGGGCTGGCCGCAGCAGCTTTGCGCCATCGGGAAATGGACGCGTATGCCCTGCTGCTCGATTAGGGTAATGGCATCCATACCGGCTTCGGGCATAAAGAGATCGAGGACGCAGGTGCCGAAAAAATAGACATCGGTCGGATTACTGTCGTATCGGATGATTTTTGGGGGAATGGTTGCGCTCATTTTTTTCGTTAACGGGGATGCCCGTTTTTCTGTCGGAAGTTAAGCGGCTACTTTAAGTAATTGACTGTTGCGGGTCAAGTGTAATTTTAAAAAATAATCTGATTTTCCTTGCGGCTTCCCGCGCTGATGCTTGCCCTGCCTTGTTTCGCCTATTTTTGATAATAGTAATCATTATAATAAAATGGCGTTTCATTTATTTGTAAACGTGTAAGGTTTGCGCCTTCCCGCCGTTCAGACGGCATTTGGAAGCGGTCGCGGCGTGAGAATGGGGTACAATCGCCCTATGGAAAAAAATACCCTATCCGCCCGCGCACCATCCCCTTGGCTGCCGCTTCTGCTGGCAATTGCCATTTTTATGCAGATGTTGGATGCGACCATTTTAAATACCGCACTGCCCGAAATTGCCGCCGACCTGAACGAACCGCCTCCGGATATGCAACTGGCAGTCGTTGCCTATACGCTGACTGTTGCCCTGCTGATGCCTTTGAGCGGTTATTTGGCGGACAGGTTCGGAACGAAAAAAGTCTTTTTTGGTTCGATTGCCGTTTTTATGCTCGGATCGGCATTGTGCGCCGCATCGGGTTCGCTGTTTGAATTGACGCTTTCCCGTGTCGTTCAGGGCATCGGCGGTTCGATGCTGGTTCCGATACCGCGCCTGACCATCCTGCGCGCGTATGAAAAATCGAAGCTGCTCAACGCCATCAATTATGCGGTTATGCCCGCATTGATCGGGCCGGTTTTAGGGCCTGTGGCGGGCGGCTATCTTGCCGAATACGCTTCGTGGCACTGGATTTTCCTGCTCAACCTGCCCATCGGTCTGCTGGGTTTCATATTGGGACGCAACATCATGTCCGATGTCAAAGGCAACGATACCGCTTTGGATTTCAAAGGCTATCTGACCTTTTCCGCTGCCGCCTGCCTGCTGCTGCTTGCTGCAGAAAGCCTGTCGCACGCGCTGCCTCCGTATTTTGCACTGTTGCCGCTGTGCGGCGGACTGCTGTTTGCACGCCGTTATTTCCGACATATGAAAACCGCGTCCAAACCGATTTATTCCGCCGATTTGTTCCTGATACGCACCTTCCGTTTGGGACTGGCGGGCAACCTGTTCAGCCGTATCGGCATCAGTTCGATCCCCTTCCTGATGCCGTTGATGTTTCAAATCGCTTTTGGTTTTAGTGCAAGCCTGTCGGGCCGACTGGTTGCACCCGTCGCCCTGTCTTCGCTGCTGGTCAAACCGCTGATTGCGCCGCTGATGAGGCGTTTCGGCTACCGTGCGCTGCTGCTTTGGAATACCAAACTGCTCGCCGCTTTGATTATCCTGCTGGCGCTGCCCGGAAAGGACGCTCCGTTATGGGTTTGGATTTTGCTTTCGCTGGCAATCGGCGCGTGCAACTCTTTTCAGTTTTCCGCGATGAATACGCTGACCCTCGCCGATTTGCGCCCGCAACAGACCGGCAGCGGCAACAGCCTGATGGCGGTCAACCAACAGCTTGCCATCAGCATGGGCATTGTTGCCGGCGCATTAATCCTTAAAAACTGGACATTTCTGATACCGGCTTCTTCAGGTATGCATTCCGCCTTCCGTATGACCCTGTTCAGTATCGGCGGCATTACCCTTGCATCATCGCTGGTTTTCAAGCGTCTGCACGTTTCAGACGGCACCAACCTGACACGGAACACACCGTCCTGAAGCGGTCCGCACGCAAAACTTTTACCCGTTTCAACGTTTGGATTATGATGTCGCACTTCCATGCGCGCCAACCCCAAAATACAGGCAATGCCGTCTGAAACCCTATCCCGATGAAAACACGCAGCCTCATTTCCCTTTTATGTCTCCTTCTCTGTTCATGTTCTTCATGGCTGCCCCCGCTGGAAGAACGGACGGAAAGCCGCCATTTCAATACTTCCAAACCCGTCCGCCTGGACAACATCCTGCAAATCCGGCACACCCCTCATAACAACGGGCTATCCGATATCTATCTGCTGAACGATCCCCACGAAGCCTTTGCCGCGCGCGCAGCCCTCATTGAGTCCGCCGAACACAGCCTTGATTTGCAATACTATATCTGGCGCAACGACATTTCCGGCCGGCTGCTGTTCAACCTCATGTACCTTGCCGCAGAACGCGGCGTGCGCGTGCGCCTGCTGCTGGACGACAACAACACGCGCGGCTTGGACGACCTCCTGCTCGCCCTCGACAGCCACCCCAATATCGAAGTGCGCCTGTTCAACCCCTTCGTTTTCCGCAAATGGCGCGCATTGGGCTATTTGACCGACTTCCCCCGCCTCAACCGCCGCATGCACAACAAATCCTTTACCGCCGACAACCGCGCCACCATACTCGGCGGACGCAATATCGGCGACGAATACTTCAAAGTCGGTGAAGACACCGTTTTCGCCGATCTGGACATCCTCGCTACCGGCAGCGTCGTCGGCGAAGTATCGCACGACTTCGACCGCTACTGGGCAAGCCATTCCGCCTACAATGCCACGCATATCATCCGTCGCGGAGATATTCCACACGGACTTCAAGAACTCGGCTACGACGATGAAACCGCCAGACAAGCACTCCTCCGTTACCGTGAAACCATCGAACAATCCCCACTCTACAAAAAAATACAAAACCGGCAGATTGACTGGCAAAGCGTCCAAACCCGCCTAATCAGCGACGATCCCGACAAAGGGCTGGACCGAGACAGCCGCAAACCGCCGATTGCAGGGCGGCTGCAAGACGCGCTCAAACAGCCCGAAAAAAGCGTCTATCTGGTTTCACCCTATTTCGTCCCTACAAAATCTGGCACAGACGCACTGGCAAAACTGGTGCAGGACGGCATAGACGTTACCGTCCTGACCAACTCGCTGCAGGCAACCGACGTTGCCGCCGTCCATTCCGGCTACGTCAAATACCGAAAACCGCTGCTCAAAGCCGGCATCAAACTCTACGAGCTGCAACCCAACCATGCCGTCCCCGCCACAAAAGACAAAGGCCTGACCGGCAGCTCCGTAACCAGCCTGCATGCCAAAACCTTCATTGTGGACGGCAAACGCATCTTCATCGGCTCATTCAACCTCGACCCCCGTTCCGCACGGCTCAATACTGAAATGGGCGTCGTCATCGAAAGCCCCAAAATCGCAGAACAGATGGAGCGCACCCTTGCCGATACCACACCCGAATACGCCTACCGCGTTACCCTCGACAGGCACAACCGCCTGCAATGGCACGATCCCGCCACCCGAAAAACCTACCCGAACGAACCCGAAGCCAAACTTTGGAAACGCATCGCCGCAAAAATCCTATCCCTGCTGCCCATAGAAGGTTTATTATAGAAATGCCGTCTGAAACACCTTCAGACGGCATATCCGAACCCGCAAAGGAAAAACCATGTTTCCCCTCGACAAAACCCTTTTCCTCTGTCTCAGCGCACTGCTCCTCGCCTCATGCGGCACGACCTCCGGCAAACACCGCCAACCGAAACCCAAACAGACAGTCCGGCAAATCCAAGCCGTCCGCATCAGCCACATCGACCACACACAAGGCTCGCAGGAACTCATGCTCCACAGCCTCGGACTCATCGGCACGCCCTACAAATGGGGCGGAAGCAGCACCGCAACCGGCTTCGATTGCAGCGGCATGATTCAATTCGTTTACAAAAACGCCCTTAACGTCAACCTTCCCCGCACCGCCCGCGACATGGCGGCAGCCAGCCGCAAAATCCCCGACAGCCGCCTCAAAGCGGGCGACCTCGTATTCTTCAACACCGGCGGCGCACACCGCTACTCACACGTCGGACTCTACATCGGCAACGGCGAATTCATCCATGCCCCCAGCAGCGGCAAAACCATCAAAACCGAAAAACTCTCCACACCGTTTTACGCCAAAAACTACCTTGGAGCGCATACGTTTTTTACAGAATAAACAAAGCCGTCATCCAAAAGGCCAGTAGCAAAAATGCCGTCTGAAACGCAAAAGCATTTCAGACGGCATCTTCAAATCGAAGGTCAGTTGATCAGATACCCTTGGATTTCCTTGGTTTTCGCATTGATTTCTCTGGTACGGCAGTCAGATTGCGCCAAACCGTATTCGTCGCCATCGGCGCATTTGGCATTCAAACCATTTTGCCAGTTGCGGTACTCGGGCATAATGGTTTCGGCAATATCGGCGGGCAATGCCTGAACCGCACCATCCAATGCCGCCTTGGCAGTCCTTTCTTTTTTATCTGCTTCCCTGATAATTTCGTCAATCACTGCTTTCTTGCGGTTGTGCAGCTCTTCCAAGCGTGCTTCGGTTTCCGCCGTTTTGCATGCCAGTTCACTGATTTTTATGCCGTTTGGCGTTTCACTTTCGGCTTTCGCATTGCTGGCACAGATTTTATCCATCCCGCTTTTCCATGTTTTCTGTGGGGCTTGCAGCTTGTTTTGGACGGTTTGCGGCAGACCTTTCCAAAATTGTTCAAACTCACTGCGCGACAATTTGTAGCGTTCCTCCCATTCTGATACGCGGGCTGCCTCCTGTTCTTGGCTCAATGCCTCCTGCGCCGCCGCTTCTTCTGCCTCCCTCGCTTCCTGCGCGGCGGCTTCTGCCGCTTCAAGTTCTTCGTTCCTTTGTTTCGCTTTGTCCAACGGCTCTTTAATCAGTGCCATAGACACCAGCTCGCTGAGCGGATGGATGATATCGTGTGCCTGATTCAGTTCGGCAAAAATTTTGCTTTTGTCGTCTGTCGGCTGGACGCTGTAAGAAATAGTTTTGACGTAATACGCGCCTTCTTTGCGGTAGTAGCGTTCAAAAAAGTCGGGCGTTTTCTTATAGCTGTTACCTATGGATTGGTTGGCGGCTACGGCATAACCGACAACATCGTCGGGCACGTCCAGTTTTAACGTGGCTTCACATTTGAGTTTGCTGGACGTGTCGGTTTTTTCGGTGGTTCGGACTTCATCGACGGTTATCCCCAAACGTTCGACCATGCTGCGGATATGCGATATGCCGATGTCGGCAAATGCCTGGTCTTTGAATGCGTCGTCATCAAAGGTTTTGACGGTTTCACCCTCGACATTTTCGCGGACGAGTTTGACCAAAATCTCTTTAGCCTCTTCGCTTCCGCAGGAAACTTCATTTTCGGAAAACAGGTTGCCTATTCCCAAACGGTCGCAGCCCGACAAAATCAGCATACTTGCCAATGCCAGTGCGGGTAAGTTCTTTTTCATCGGATTTCCTTTTCCGTCCAAACGGACTGTCGGTCTGCCCGTATATTCCCACACACGGCGGATGCGGGATGTATGGCTGTGAATGTCTGAAATGGTGCGGCGCATTATACGGGATTGCGGGATGCCTTTGACCCGTTTTCAAACCCGTATCGTGCAAAATGCCGTCTGAACACCTTTCAGACGGCATTTTGCCCCGGGGTTTATAATTTGCGGTTGGTTTGCAGGTAGAGGTTGATCAGACGTTCGGTCGAGCTGTCGTGCTTTTGCGGCACGGTTTCGCCGGTCAGTTCACCCAAAATGGTTTTAGCCAGTTGTTTGCCGAGTTCCACGCCCCACTGGTCGAAGCTGTTGATGCCCCAAATAATGCCTTGTACGAAGGTTTTGTGTTCGTACATGGCAATCAGGCTGCCCATATTGCGGGGGTTGACCTTATCCATCAGGATGAGGTTGGTCGGGCGGTTGCCGGAGAAGGTTTTGTGCGGAACCAGCTCTTCGATACGCGCCTCATCCATACCCTGCGCTTTGAGTTCGGCGCGGACTTCGTCGGGGGTTTTGCCGCGCATAAAGGCTTCTGCTTGTGCAAAGACGTTGGCAAGCAGGATTTCGTGGTGTCCGGGCAGGTTGCTGCGTTTTTCAAGTGAGGCAATCAGGTCGATGGGGGTAATGTGCGTGCCTTGGTGCAGCAGTTGGAAGAAGGCGTGCTGGCCGTTGATGCCCGTTTCGCCCCAGATAATCGGCGAGGTTTCGTGTCCGACTGCTTTGCCGTCCAATGTAACCTGTTTGCCGTTGCTCTCCATATCGAGCTGCTGGATGAATTTGGGCAGGCGGTGAAGGTGTTGGTCGTAAGGCGCGATGACGTGGCTGCCGCCGCCGTAGTAGTTGATATACCAGATGCCGATGAGGGCGAGGATGACGGGCAGGTTGCGCTCGAGCGGTGTGTTGATGAAGTGTTGGTCCATCAGGTGCGCGCCGTTGAGCATTTCGATGAAGTTTTCTTCGCCGAGATACAGCATAATCGGCAATCCGATGGCGGACCACAGGCTGTACCGACCGCCGACCCAATCCCAAAATTCAAACATATTGGCGGTGTCGATGCCGAATTCGGCGACGGCTTTTTGATTGGTGGAAACGGCGGCGAAGTGTTTGGCAACGGCTTCTTCGTCGCCCGCATGATTCAAAAACCATTCGCGCGCGGTCAGCGCGTTGGTCAGCGTTTCCTGCGTGGTAAATGTTTTGGAGGCGATGATGAACAGCGTGGTTTCGGGGTGGACTTTGGACAATACGTCGCGCAGTTGCGAGCCGTCCACGTTGGAGACGAAGTGCATATTGAGGCGCGGATGACCGAAAGGTTTGAGCGCGGTACACATCATCAGCGGGCCCAAATCCGATCCGCCGATGCCGATGTTGACAACGTCGGTAATCACTTGGTTGGTATAGCCCAGCCAGCTTCCGCTGCGGACTTCGTGTGCAAATTCGCCCATACGTTGCAAAACGCGGTTGACTTTGGGCATAACATCTTCACCGTCAACCACAATCGGCGAATTGGTGCGGTTGCGAAGGGCGACGTGGAGGACGGCGCGGTTTTCCGTCGTATTGATTTTTTCGCCGTGGAACATCTGCCGCATCCGCTCCGGCACGCCTGCTTCACGCGCCAACTCGAACAAAAGCGACATGGTTTCGTCGTTGATGCGGTTTTTGGAGTAGTCCAGCGTCAGTCCGCCGACCTGCAGCCAGTAGCGTTCCGCACGCTGCGGGTCTTGCTCGAACATTTCGCGCATATGCAATGTTTTGCTGTCGTCAAAGTGGTTCCACAATTTCGACCATGCGGGTAAGTCGTGAAGATGTTTCATCTGTATGCTCCTGAATGAGGTTTTTTGTTGTGGGATGAAGAGGCTGCCGGAAACTGCCGCAAGCCGCTGACGGCCGTTGTCCGGCATTTCAGACGGCATTTGCGGGATGCCGTCTGAAGGTCAATCTTTGTCGTAATCGATGTGCTTGTTGTGTATGCTTTTTTTGCTTTTCTGCAATTGCAGGCTGGCAGCATCGCCCAAGCGCAGGGCAAGTCCGATGGCGAGAATATCGATGACGGCAAGCTGCAAGAGGCGGGAAACCATGGGCGTGTAGAGTTCGGCATTTTCCTGTGTGGCAACGCTCAACACGCAGTCGGCAAGTTGCGCCAGAGGCGAATCGTTGCGGGTCAGCGCGATGACGGACGCGCCGTTTTCTTTGGCGATGCTGACCGCATCCAAAAGTTCGATAGACGAACCCGTGTTGGAAATGGCAACCAAAACATCCTGATCGCTCAAAACGGATGCCGCCATCAGCTGCGTGTGCGTATCGACATAGGCGACCGTGGACATGCCGAAACGGAAAAACTTGTGCTGCGCGTCCTGCGCGACGATACCGGAATTGCCGACACCGTAAAACTCGACGCGGCGGGCGTGCATCAGCGTGGCAATGGCGTTTTCCAGCTCTGACTCTTTCAGGAAGCGGCGTTCGCCCAACAGCGAGGCTGCGGCATTGCCCAATACTTTCTCGACCACGCTTGCCATATCGTCGTCGGCGTTGAGTTCTTCGTGGACATAGGGCATACCCTCATGACCGATACTGGCGGACAACGCGAGCTTGAACTCGGGCAGCCCTTTATAACCCAAGCTGCGGCAGAATCGGATGACGGTCGGCTGGCTGACGGACGCACGTTCGGCAATTTCGGCAACGGCGGCATGGACGAACCATTTGGGTTCCGCCAATGCACATTCGGCGACTTTGCGTTCCGCACCGGAAAGGTTTGCCAGTGATTCGCTGATTTTGCTTAACATAATGATATGCCCTTCGATAATGCAGCCCCGCTGCAAGGAGCCGCTGTGGTTAAACGTTTCTCAAATGGTTGTCGAGAGCCACAGCCGCACCGGAAATTCCGGGAAACTCGCTCAAGACGACATACACGGGAATCGCGGCAAGATATGCTTCAAACCTGCCCTTGTTCTCGAAACGGCTGCGGAACGGGGAAGTTTTGAAGTATTCCAACACGCGGGGAATAATGCCGCCGCACAGGTACACGCCGCCGCGCGCGCCCAGCGTCAGGGCGAGGTTGGAAGCAACCGTGCCGAGCATGGCGCAGAAGATGTCCAAAGTCTGACGGCACAAAGGCGACGTGCCGCTCAAAGCCTTTTCCGTGATTTCAGACGGCATCAGTTTGGCGGGTTTGGCTTTCTGTTTTGCAGCCAAAGCCTCGTAAACCAAGCTCAAGCCCGCGCCGCTCAAAAAGCGTTCGGCGGAAACATGGCCGTATTTGTTTTTGGCGTACTGCCAAATCAGCACTTCCATATCGTCAAACGGCGGGAAACTGGTATGCCCGCCCTCGCCCGCCAAAGCCACCCAGCCTGCGGGGCTGTGCACCAATCCGCTCACGCCCAAGCCGGTACCGGGACCGATAACGGCTTTGGGGGCAAATTCGACAGGCTTTTGCCCGCCTACCTGCATCAGGTCTTTGCTTGAAGTCTGCGTTACCGCCAATGCCTGTGCGGTAAAGTCGTTCAAAAGGATGAGGGTATCCAGCCCCAAAGTCTGACGGGTGGTTTCGATGGAAAACGCCCAATGGTGGTTGGTCATCTGCACCCAGTCACCCAAAATCGGGTTGGCGATGGCAAATGCCGCGTGCCGTACGGCTGTTGCACCGCTTTGGTTCAGATAGGCACGCACCGCATCGGTAACCGTATCGTAGTCCTTACACGGAAGCACGGCGGTTTTTTCGATGACGCGCGGCGCGGTTTCCAAAGCAAAGCGTGCATTCGTACCGCCAATGTCGGCGACCAGTCGGGGATATCCGGCTTGTTTATTCGGCGTAGAAGACATGGCAGTTCACTCCTTGGCGGCTCAATACGAAGCTGATCGGATATTCGCGGTTTTCGCCTTGTGCGGCTTGATCGAACACGGCTTTTTTCTCTTCGCCCCGTATCGCCAAAAACACATGCCCCGTATGGGCAATCGCATCCAAGGTCATACTGACGCGCTCGTGCGGCGCGGTAACGGGCGTGGTATGCACCAGCGCGACACCTGCCGAACCGTCGATTGCCGTCTGAAACTGCGGAGCTTTCGGGAAAATCGAAGCCGTATGCCCGTCGTTTCCCATACCCAAAACCAAAACATCGGGCTGTTTGTAATGTTTCAGTGCATAATCGACAACAGCATCGGGATGTAATTCGGTTTCAGTTTTTCCGTCTTCCACCATAGGAATCCACATTGCCGCTTCCGCCTTGTTCTTCAACAGGTATTCGCGCACCAGACCGGTATTGCTGTCGGCGTGGTCTGTCGGCACGACGCGCTCGTCAACCAAAGTAACGCCCACTTTGCTCCAGTCCAAATCTTTTTGCGACAAGGCGTTGAAAAACGCAATCGGCGAACGTCCGCCGGAGACTGCCAACACCGCACTGCCTTTTTCATCCAGCGCGCCCTGCAAAGCATCCGCCACTGCGTCAGCCAAAGACTGCGCCGCTTCTGCCGCATTTTCGTATTCGTGCCAAACAAACATATTTGTGTCCTTTTTTTATTTCAGACAGCATATTCCGTTATGGAAACGGGTTGAGCAATATGCCGGCCGAACAGTTGTTTATGCTTTTGATACCAAATATCGGGACTGCTTTTTACTGCTTTACTTGCGTTCAGACGGCATTTCAAATCCCATGCCGTCTGAACGTATTATTGCATTACTGCTCTTCGTGCCACTTGTGTCCGTCGCGCGCCAACAGTTCGCGGGCGGCTTCGGGCCCCCAAGAGTGTGCGCCGTAACCGTGCGGCGGCGTGGTATTGCCTGCCCAGTTTTCCAAAATCGGCATCACATATTCCCAAGCGGCTTCGAGTTCGTCGCGGCGGTTGAACAAAGCGAGTTTGCCGTTAATCACATCCAACAGCAGGCGTTCGTAAGCTTCCGCGCGGCGGCCTTCCAATGCTTTGCCCAAATCGGTTGCCAGCGGCACGGTTTCGACCTTATTGCCAGCACCCGGGGTTTTCATCTGCGTATAGAGGCGCACGGATTCATGCGGTTGCAACTCGATAACGAGCCGGTTGGGCGCGGTGCGGCTGCCTTCAAAAATATGGCTGTTCAAATCTTTGAAGTTCAAAACGATTTCCGCCACTTTGCCCGCCATGCGCTTGCCGGTACGCAGGTAGAAGGGAACGCCCTTCCAGCGTTCGTTTTCGATTTCGGCTTTAATGGCGACGTAGGTTTCGGTAAAGCTGTCTTGCGGAACGTTGATTTCCTCAAGATAGCCGTTCATGCCTTTGGCAGCGGTATATTGTCCGCACACGACATTTTCATTGACAGATTCGACGGTCAGCGGCTTCAATGACTTGATGACTTTGACTTTTTCGTCGCGCACCGCGTCGGCATCCAAACTGGCGGGGGCTTCCATCGCAGTCATGCACAGCATCTGCATCAAATGGTTTTGCACCATATCGCGCAACGCGCCGGTAATGTCGTAAAACTCGCCGCGCTCTTCCACGCCGAGCTGTTCGGCGATGGTCAGTTGTACGCTTTCGATGTATTTGTTGTTCCACAACGGCTCGAACATCACGTTAGCAAAACGCAGCGCCAGCAGG
The DNA here is from genome assembly GCF_958267435.1 of Neisseria benedictiae. NCBI lineage: Bacteria > Pseudomonadati > Pseudomonadota > Betaproteobacteria > Neisseriales > Neisseriaceae > Neisseria > Neisseria benedictiae. The sequence continues at coordinate 6,241 of NZ_CATQFV010000073.1, read as the reverse complement.
TTTTGCAGGCTTTCTTTGCCTAAGTAGTGGTCGATGCGGTAGATTTGCCTTTCTTTGAAATAACGCGCCACATCGGTATTGATTTGTTGGGAAGAAGCCAAATCCGTACCCAGCGGTTTTTCCAAAACCACGCGCACATTGTCGGCATTCAAACCGATCGCAGCAAGGTTCTCGCAGGCTTGCGCGAAGAATTTGGGCGCGGTGGACAGATAAATGACGACGTTGTCGGTTTCTTTGCGCGCTTTGACCAAATCGCCCAAAGCGGCAAAATCGTCCGGCTGCGTAACATCGACTTTGAGATATGCGAGACGTTCGACAAACGATGCCCAAGCCTCATCGGAAAAATTTTCTTTCACATGGATTTTGGAACTGGTTTCCACCTTCGCCAGAAAACCTTCTGTATCCAACTCGCTGCGGCTGACCCCCAAAATACGCCCTTCGGGATGAAGCAGACCGGCCACGTGCGCCTGATACAGGCAGGGCAACAGCTTGCGCATCGCCAAATCGCCGGTCGCACCGAACAACACCAAATCAAAATTTGTTTGTGTACTCATCGTATTATCTCGTCAGGAAAGAATTTTTCGATGCCGTCTGAAACCTGCTTTTCCCATCACGCTGCATCGCAATATCGGAAACAAAGGCAGGCGGCATAATGAGTAGTAATACTACACACCGCTACACTTTTTGTCTATTCCCATTTTTACAATTTATTTGACTTAGTCCAAAAATCGGGCAGGTTTCCCCTATTCCGTTACAACAATCGGAAGATTCTGCGATTTAAATCAAATTTCTTTTCAATGCCTGATTTTTTTGTAACAAAATTACAAATTTTGTACTATAATAGCACCCGCTTCCCACTTTCAGACGGCATATCTTTTAAAACACTCCCCGTCTGAATACCCGATACAAAAATCAGAAACGCACAAACAAATCCCCAATACCACCCCGTTCCGACAGGAGACCGACCGTGAACACTACTCCTACCCACCCCAAACTCGCCGAAATTACCGGGCGCATTATCGAACGCAGCCGTCCGACGCGTGAAAAATATCTGACGAAAATCCGCAGTGCCAAACAAATGGGACGCTTAGAGCGCAACCAGCTCGGCTGCTCCAACTTGGCGCACGGCTATGCTGCCATGCCTAAAAGCATCAAAATCGAAATGCTTCAGGAAACCGTCCCCAACTTAGGCATCATCACCGCCTACAACGACATGGTTTCCGCACACCAGCCGTTTAAAGACTTCCCCGACCAAATTAAAGACGAAGCGCAGAAAAACGGTGCGACCGCGCAAGTCGCCGGCGGCACGCCCGCCATGTGCGACGGCATCACGCAAGGCTACGCCGGTATGGAATTGTCGCTGTTCTCCCGCGACGTCATCGCCATGAGTACCGCCATCGGCCTGTCGCACCAAATGTTCGACGGCAGCCTGTTTATGGGCGTGTGCGACAAAATCGTACCGGGTTTGATGATTGGCGCGCTTTCGTTCGGTCATATTCCGGGCATCTTCGTCCCCGCAGGCCCGATGTCCAGCGGTATCGGCAATAAAGAAAAAGCCCGCACCCGCCAGCTTTTCGCCGAAGGCAAAGTCGGCCGCGACGAACTTTTGAAAAGCGAAATGGGTTCCTACCACAGCCCCGGCACCTGCACTTTCTACGGCACGGCAAACTCCAACCAAATGATGATGGAAATGATGGGCGTACACCTGCCTGCCGCCGCCTTCGTCCACCCTTACACCGACCTGCGCGAGGCCCTGACCCGCTACGCCGCCGGACACCTCGCGCGCGGCATCAAAAACGGCACGATTAAACCTTTGGGCGAAATGTTGACCGAAAAATCCTTCATCAACGCCCTGATCGGTTTGATGGCGACCGGCGGCTCAACCAACCACACCATGCACCTCGTCGCTATGGCGCGTGCCGCAGGCGTGATTTTGAACTGGGACGACTTCGACGAAATTTCTTCCATCATCCCATTGCTCATCCGCGTGTACCCCAACGGCAAAGCCGACGTGAACCACTTCACCGCTGCCGGCGGCCTGCCTTTCGTTATCCGCGAATTGCTGGACGCAGGCCTGTTGCACGACGATGTCGATACCGTTGTCGGACACGGTATGCGCCACTACACCAAAGAGCCTTTCCTCATCGACGGCAAACTCGAATGGCGCGAAGCCCCCGAAACCAGCGGCAACGACGACATCCTGCGCAAAGCTGACAACCCGTTCTCCCCAGACGGCGGCCTGCGCCTGATGAAAGGCAACATCGGTCGCGGCGTGATTAAAGTGTCCGCCGTGCGCGAAGGCTGCCGCATCATCGAAGCGCCCGCCATCGTGTTCAACGACCAACGCGAAGTGTTGGCTGCGTTTGAGCGCGGCGAGTTGGAACGCGATTTTGTCTGTGTCGTCCGCTACCAAGGCCCGCGCGCCAACGGTATGCCCGAGTTGCACAAACTGACCCCGCCTTTGGGCATCCTGCAAGACCGCGGCTTCAAAGTAGCGCTGCTGACCGACGGTCGTATGTCCGGCGCATCCGGCAAAGTGCCCGCGTCCATCCATATGACTCCCGAAGCCCTGATGGGCGGCAACATCGCCAAAATCCGTACCGGCGACCTGATCCGCTTCGACTCCGTTACCGGCGAACTCAACGTCCTGATTGATGAAGCCGAATGGAACGCCCGCGAAGTCGAACACATCGACTTGAGCGCAAACCAACAAGGCTGCGGCCGCGAACTCTTCGCCAACTTCCGCAGCATGACCAGCAGCGCAGAAACCGGTGCCATGAGCTTCGGCGGCGAATTTGCCTAAACCCTTTTCAGACGGCCTTCGTGAATAGAAGGTCGTCTGAAAAATTATAAAAGCTGTTTAAACGGATCAAACGCAGCGTGGGCTTTGCCCGCGAATAAGCAACTCCCCCCATTTTTCAAAAAGGCCGTCTGAAAACCTAGCCCCTTCCTGTTTGACCTCAACAAAAATGCCCCTATCCCACTTGGAGAACTGAAATGTCCAAACTGACCCCACGCGAAATCCTGACCGCCGGCGCAGTTGTGCCTGTGATGGCGATTGACGACTTAAGCACCGCCGTCGATTTGTCCCACGCCCTTGTCGAAGGCGGCATCCCCACCCTCGAAATCACCCTGCGCACCCCCGTCGGCCTCGACGCCATCCGCCTGATTGCCAAAGAAGTGCCCAACGCCATCGTCGGCGCAGGTACGGTTACCAACCCCGAACAGCTCAAAGCCGTCGAAGACGCAGGCGCGGTTTTCGCCATCAGCCCGGGTTTGCACGAATCCCTCGCCAAAGCCAGCCACAACAGCGGCATCCCCCTGATTCCGGGCGTAGCCACTCCGGGCGAAGTCCAACTGGCTTTGGAACACGGTATCGACACCCTCAAACTCTTCCCCGCCGAAGTCGTCGGCGGCAAGGCCATGCTCAAAGCCCTCTACGGTCCTTATGCCGACGTGTGCTTCTGCCCGACCGGCGGCATCAGCCTCGCCACCGCGCCCGATTACTTGGCACTGCCCAACGTCCTGTGCGTCGGCGGCTCATGGCTGACCCCGAAAGAAGCCGTTAAAAACAAAGACTGGGACACCATCACCCGCCTTGCCAAAGAAGCGGCGGCGTTAAAACCCAAAGCCTGATTCGCATCGTAAAAATGCCGTCTGAAAAACCTTTCCCGTTTCAGACGGCATTTTGCCGCTTGGCGGCGCAGTCGGCATACACGGCAGCACCACTCCGACATAGCACCCCTAAAATGCCCATCCGCCTTCCGCATAATAAAAATAACGGTCAATCTATTCGACAAATACAGCGGCCGGACAGCCTATACTACATGGCTGAAAAAATGCCGTCTGAAACACGTTCAGACGGCATCCGCTTAAAAAACAACTGATTCAACGCCGATTAATCCGCTTCCAAAACCACTTTCATCGCTTGGTTTTCGGCGGCGTGTTTAAACACGTCGTAGGCTTTTTCCAATTCGCTGAATTTGAAATGGTGGGTCAACATTTTGGTGTAATCGACGGAGCTGCTGGAAATTGCCTTCATCAGCATTTCAGTGGTATTGGCGTTTACCAAACCGGTTGTGATGGCAAGGTTTTTAATCCATAGTTTTTCCAGTTTGAAATCAACGGATTGACCGTGTACACCAACCACAGCGATATGACCGCCCGGTTTGACGATGTCTTGACACATATTCCATGTAGCCGGGATACCGACGGCTTCAATCGCGCAATCTACGCCGTCTTCGCCGACGATAGCAAAGACTTGTTTGGATACGTCGCCGGAAGCAGGGCTGACAGTATGGGTCGCGCCCAGTTCTTTCGCCAGTTTCAAGCGGTTTTCGTCCATATCGCAAACGATGATGGCAGCAGGGCTGTACAGTTGCGCAGTCAGCAAGGCGGACATACCGACAGGGCCTGCGCCTGCGATAAAGACGGTGTCTCCGGGTTTCACATCGCCGTATTGCACGCCGATTTCGTGGGCGGTCGGCAAAGCGTCGCTCAACAGCAGGGCGACTTCTTCGTTGACGTTGTCGGGCAGCGGCATGAAGCTGTTGTCGGCATAAGGCGTACGGACGTATTCGGCCTGAGTACCGTCAATCATATAACCCAAGATCCAACCGCCGTTGCGGCAGTGTGAATAAAGTTGGATTTTGCAGTTGTCGCAAGTGCAGCATTTGCTGACGCATGAAATAATGACTTTATCACCGACTTTAATGTTTTTTACAGCATCGCCAACTTCTTCTACAATACCAATGCCCTCATGACCGAGAATGCGACCGTCGGCGACTTCGGAGTTTTTACCTTTCCAAATACCCAAGTCGGTACCGCAAATCGTGGTTTTGACGATTTTCACCACCGCATCGGTCGGATCGATAATCTGCGGACGAGGTTTTTCTTCAAAACGGATGTCGTTTGCGCCGTGATAAACCATTGCTTTCATGCTGATACTCCTTGCTTGTTGATAAATAATTTCAATACCGCAATAAAGTCTCTTTATATGAGTTATATACCCCTATAATCTGTATGTCAATAAGAATTACTTTCACAATTTTATACAATAACATACTGTTTTAAATATAAATAAAACCATAGATTGATATTAATGAACACACCCATCCCCTTCTCCGAACGGCTCATCCGCTGGCAAAAACAACACGGTCGCCACCACCTCCCTTGGCAGATCAAAAACCCTTATTGCGTCTGGCTTTCCGAAATCATGCTCCAGCAAACGCAGGTCGCCACCGTATTGGACTACTATCCGCGTTTCTTAGAAAAATTCCCGACCGTTCAGACGCTTGCAGCCGCGCCGCAAGACGAAGTGTTATCGCTGTGGGCGGGCTTGGGCTATTACAGCCGCGCGCGCAATCTGCACAAAGCCGCGCAACAAGTCGTCGAACAATTCGACGGCACGTTTCCGGCGGCGCGCAAAGACTTGGAAACCCTCTGCGGCGTAGGCAGAAGCACCGCCGCCGCTATTTGCGCCTTTTCCTTCAACCGTCGCGAAACCATTTTGGACGGCAACGTCAAACGCGTACTCTGCCGCGTGTTCGCCCGCGACGGCAATCCGCAGGACAAAAAATTTGAAAACTCGCTCTGGACGCTTGCCGAAAGTCTGATGCCGTCTGAAAACGCCGATATGCCCGCCTACACGCAGGGCTTGATGGATTTGGGCGCGACCGTGTGCAAACGGACGAAACCCTTGTGCCACCAATGCCCGATGGCAGACATCTGCGAAGCAAAAAAGCAAAACCGCACCGCCGAGCTGCCGCGCAAAAAAAACTCCCCCGAGGTACAAACCCTGCCGCTTTATTGGCTGATTGTCCGCAACCAAGACGGCGCAATCTTATTGGAGAAACGCCCCGCCAAAGGCATTTGGGGCGGTCTGTATTGCGTACCGTGTTTTGAAAGTTTGAACGGGCTTTCCGACTTTGCTGCCAAATTCTCCCTGACCATGGCAGATATGGACGAACAAACCGCCCTGACCCACCGCCTGACGCACCGGCTGCTGATGATTACGCCGTTTGAAGGGCAAATGCCGTCTGAAAGCCCTTCAGACGGCATTTGGATAAAGCCGACGCATTTGAAAGATTACGGCCTGCCTAAGCCTTTGGAAATTTATTTAAACAGTAAAAAGTTTGGGGCTGTATTAGATAGAGAATGAAGCACATCAAGAAAAATCTCGGCATTTTCTGAGAAAAAACTTTGGCAATTTATTGCATTATTTGCAACTCCCTTGCACTTT
>NZ_CATQFV010000072.1:0-939 GCF_958267435.1 Neisseria benedictiae | reverse complement strand
CCGCCAACTGACCGAAAAAGGCTTAAAAGTAGAGAAAGCATCCGCCGCCGTCATTGACGCCACCATTATTCAGACTGTCGGCAGCAAACAGCGTCAGGCTATAGAAGTCGATAACAAAGGACAAGTCAGCGGACAAACCACACCGAGTAAAGACAAAGATGCCCGTTGGACAAAGAAAAACTGCCTCTACAAACTCGGTTACAAACAACATACCCGCACCGATGAGGAAGGCTATATCGAGAAACTGCACATCACTCCCGCCAATGCCCATGAGTGCAACCACCTGTCGCCTTTGCTGGAAGGGATAGCCGAAGGTACGGCCGTCTATGCCGACAAAGGCTACGACAGTAAGGAAAACCGGCAACATCTGAAAGAGCATCAGTTGTTAGACGGCATTATGCGCAAAGCCCACCGCAACCGTCCGCTGACGGAAGCACAAACCAAACGCAACCGATATTTATCGAAGACCCGTTATGTGGTCGAACAAAGCTTCGGTACGTTGCACCGTAAATTCCGCTATGCGCGGGCAGCCTATTTTGGTCTGCTCAAAGTGAGTGCGCAAAGCCACCTGAAGGCGATGTGTTTGAACCTGTTGAAAGCCGCCAACAGGCTAAGTGTGCCTGTTGCCGCCTAAAAGGCGGCCCGGATGCCTGATTATCGGGTATCCGGGGAGGATTAAGGGGGTATTGGGGTAGAATTAGTGGATATTTGAAACGAAAACAGCCGAAAACCTGTGTTGGGGGTTTCGGCTGTTGGGGGAAAAGGAATTTTGCAAAGGTCTCAGCCTTATCACGTTTTCAACTGCCGCCACACACCCAAAGGCCGCCTGAGACCCTTTTTCAGACGTTCCGCTCCGATACCCCCAACAAAACGCCGCCCGAACGCATGTTCAGACGGCATTTCCTTTGCGTCGATTCATTCCCCGATATAGCGCAGGTC
>NZ_CATQFV010000071.1:0-40933 GCF_958267435.1 Neisseria benedictiae | reverse complement strand
GGGGGGGGGGAATGGAATATCCCATTCTAATTGAAAAGAATCAGAACCCTGAGTTAGTAGATTTAAATGATTTTGTAAATAGGTAATACTGACAGATTTGTACAATTCAGCAACTGGTGATGTGGTATTTTGTAAATAATGGGTTATACAGGCAAGTTCATGCATGTCGCTATCAAAATTCAGCTTTTTTCTGACTGTAGAATATTTCATAAATTTCATCTTCCAAATTATATTTTATACACGTTTTTTTGAATTAAAGTGGTAGCCTATTTCAAAGCGGAACCGTCTGAAATATTGAGTTTACTGATATAAACTAAGTATTCTATTTTCAGACGGCCTCCACCGCACCCAATTCCAGCAATACCTGAAAACCGTCATTAATATACCTCTGGTCGGGGGCTTCGAGAAACGGAAACGCTGCCACATCGCCCAGTTTCAACGCTGCCATGCGCAGGATAACGGCGGCGAGGTTGCTGCGGACGATTTCGGGGTCGGTGAATTTGGTGCGGCTGTTGAAATCTTCTTCTGAAAACAGCCGGATACACACGCCTGCGGAGACGCGGCCGCAGCGTCCGGAGCGTTGGCGGGCGGCAGCTTGGGAGATTTTTTCGACATGAAGCTGCTCCACTTTCGCCCGTGCGGAATAGCGTTTGACGCGTGCGAGGCCGGTGTCGATGACGTATTTGATGCCCGGCACGGTGAGCGAGGTTTCGGCGACGTTGGTTGCCAGCACGATGCGGCGTTTTGCGCCGGAGGGGTGGAAGATTTTGTGCTGCTCGGCGTGCGACAGGCGTGCGAACAGGGGCAGGATTTCGTCGTTGCGGCGTAGCGTGGATTTGCGCAGGGCTTCGGCGGCTTCGCGGATTTCGCGTTCGCCCGGCAGGAACACCAAGATATCGCCTTCGCCGTAGCGTGCCAATTCGTCCGCCGCGTCGACAATCGCGTCCGTTAGCTCCACTTCTGCGTCGTCTTCGTCTTTGCCGGTCAGCGGTCGGTAGAGGATTTCAACAGGATAGGTGCGCCCGCTCACTTCTAAAACGGGCGAGCCGTTGAAGTGTTGGGAGAAGCGTTCTGCGTCTATGGTTGCCGAGGTGATGATAACTTTCAAATCGGGGCGGCGCGGCAGCAGCTGTTTCAGGTAGCCCAAGAGGAAGTCGATGTTCAGGCTGCGTTCGTGCGCTTCGTCGATGATAATCGTGTCGTAGGCGGCGAGATAACGGTCGGTCTGGGTTTCCGCCAGCAGGATGCCGTCGGTCATCAGCTTGACGTAGGCATCGCGCGAGGTGTGGTCGGTAAAGCGTACTTTATAGCCGACCGCGCTGCCGATTTCGGATTTCAGCTCTTCGGCAATCCGCTCTGCTACGGAGCGCGCGGCCAAACGGCGCGGCTGGGTATGCCCGATTAATCCTGCCACCCCACGCCCGAGTTCCAAGCAAATCTTGGGCAACTGCGTGGTTTTGCCCGAACCGGTTTCGCCGCAAATAATCGTTACCTGATTCTTGGCAATGGCTTTTTTGATTTCTTCGAGCTTCTCGTGAACGGGCAGGGTGTTGTCGAATTCGGGTTTTGGCAATGCGGCCAAACGCTTCAAAAAGATTTCGTGCGATTTTCGGTATTTTTCTTCGACTTTGGACAAACCGCCGTATTTGTTGGGATTTTTGAAGGCGGATTGCAGGAAGTGGCGGTCTTTGGAGAGGGTTTGGGAGAAATCGGGAAACATGATTGGTGCGTGTGCGGTAAAAAATAGAATTATAGCAAACGCTTTAGTTGGGTTCGGGCAATATCGGGATGGGGAAATGCCGTCTGAAAACCGCATTCTGTCGTTCAGACGGCATTGTTGTTGAAGTTTCAAGCAGCGGCGGAACGGTATTCAAATCAAGGCGGCTGCCGTCATTTGATTGGGGGCGTTTTAATTTTCAGACGGCATTCCCGTTTTGCTGTTTGCGGCTTGCGGTCTTGCGGGCGCATTGCCGGTTTGGGAGGCGGTTTCCTGAAGCACGCGCTGGCGGAAGCGCATTCCCGATGCGTGGTAGAACGGACGCGGCGAAAACTGGCGCGAAACCTGCGAGGCGAAAATGCAGGCAATCAGCATCCAAAACAGCAGGCTTTGTCCGCCCGTCATTTCCATAACGATGACGGCGGAAGTAATCGGCGATTGTGTCGCGCCCGCTAAAAATGCCGCCATGCAGATGAGGACGATGATGTTTGCACCCTGCGATATGTCGGCGATGGCGGCGATATGCTCGCCCAAAGCCGCACCTATGGTCAGCGAGGGAGTGAAAATGCCGCCCGGAATGCCTGCCCAATAGCTGAATACGGTGGCGAGCCATTTCGCCGCCGCCAGACCGAAGGGGGCTTCGTAAACGCCGTGCAACGCCTGTGCGGCCTCGTGGTAGCCGGTGCCGTAGGTTTTGCCCTGATAAAGCGTGCCCAATGCGGCAAGCAGCAGCCCCATGACAGCCACGAGCAGCAACGGACGGTTGCGGACGAAGCCTTGGATTTTGCGCGGGGAAAATGCCGCCGCGCCCTGATAGAGCAGCCGTCCGAACAGACCGCCTGCCGCGCCGCAAACCAGCCCGGCCGCCACAACCCACATCAAAATATTTTCCAACACGCCGCCGTTGAAACCGGAAAAATACGGGTTGTTGCCCTGAATGGCGACCTGTATGAAACCGGAGGCGAGCACGCCCAAAAGAATCTGCCGCTCCCAACGCAGCATAATGCCGCGCCCGAGTTCCTCAATGGCGAAAATCACGCCTGCCAGCGGCGCGTTGAATGCGGCTGCCAAGCCGCCCGCCGCGCCTGCCGCCATCAAATCGTTTTCCTGCATCCCTTTGAATGCCAAACCGTGTTTTTTGCACCACGCGCCCCACGCGCCCATCACTGCCGCGCCGACTTGGACGGACGGGCCTTCGCGCCCGATGGACGCGCCGAACAGCATACCCAAAAAGGTCAGCGGGATTTTCAGCAGTGTCGGTTTGAGGCGGAGCAGCCGTGTTTTTTGTGCGCCGTAGGGCAGCGACAGCGAGGCGATGACTTGGGGGATGCCGCTGCCCGATGTGTATGGCGCATATTTGCGTGTAAACCAGGTGATGGCGGGTAATCCCAGCGGCAGGGCAATCCACGCGAACCACGGGTATTGCTGAACCAGGCTGGTGTTCAGTTCCAGTGCAAAGTCGGCAAGTCGGGCGAAAAACAGCGCAGTCAGGGCGACAAGCGCGGAGCCTGCCAGAAGGAACATAAAGGCGATGCTTTTGCGCGAAATGCGGCGGGTTTGGCGGATTTTGCGGCGTAGATTGCGGATAAGTGTGCGGAACATAAGGCGGTGGCGGGAAAAACGGCTTTCAGACGGTCCTGCCTGCCGGCGATGCCGTCTGAAGGCCGGCGGGTTTAGGAGCGGTAGTCGGCGTTGATGGAGACGTATCCGTGCGACAGGTCGCAGGTATAGACGGTGGCGGCGGCCTGTCCGCGATGCAGTTTGATGCGGACGGTGATTTCGTCTTTCGCCATCACCGCCTGTCCTTGCGCCTCGGTGTAGCTTGCGGCGCGTCCGCCGTGCTCGGCAACCAAAATATCGTCGAGATACATTTCCACGAGGCCGGTGTCGAGGTCGGCAATGCCAGCATAACCGATGGCGGCGAGCAGCCTGCCGAGGTTGGGGTCGGAGGCGAAAAAGGCGGTTTTGACCAGCGGCGAACGGGCGACGGCGTAGGCGGCTTGGCGCGCCTCTTCGCGGGTTTTGGCGTTTTGCACTTCGATGGTGATGAACTTGGTCGCACCCTCGCCGTCGCGGACGATGGCTTGGGCGAGTTCGAGCGCGAGGCTGCACAACAATTCTTTGAGTTGGGCGTAGCGCGGGTCGGCGATGTTGTCGATTTCGCTTTGGCTGTTTTTGCCGGTGGCGATGATGACGAAGCTGTCGTTGGTGCTGGTGTCGCCGTCAACGGTGATGGTGTTGAAGGTTTCGTCGGCGATTTCCTGCGTCATCAGTTGGAGGACGGGCTGGGAAACTTTGGCATCGGTGGCGATAAAGGCGAGCATCGTCGCCATATTCGGATGAATCATACCGGAGCCTTTGGCGATGCCGGTGGCGCGGACGGTGTGCTTTTCGCCGACTTTGCCTTCGCGCGATGCGGCTTTGGGCACGGTGTCGGTAGTCATAATGGCGCGTGCCGCAACGTCCCAAAAGGCAGGCTGCATTTTGGGCAGGGCGGCGATGATTTTATCGGCGGGCAGCGGCTCGAGAATCACGCCGGTGGAAAAGGGTAATACCTGATTGGGCAAACAGCCCGCCCATCCGGCGGCGGCGGCACAAACCGCCAAAGCGTCCTGCCTGCCTTGTTCGCCGGTGCCGGCATTGGCATTGCCCGTGTTGATAATCAGGGCGCGCACGCCGTCTTCGTCGAAAAGGTGCGATTTGGCGACGCGGACGGGTGCGGCACAGAAACGGTTGGTCGTGAAGACTGCACCGACGGTGCTGCCGGCGGCTATGTCAATCAGCGTCAGGTCGTTTTGATCGGGTTTTTTGATGCCGGCTTGGGCGGTATAAAGGGTGATGCCGTCGATGCCGTAGAGTTGTTCGGCGGTTTTTTCGGTCAGTTTGACAGCCATAACGGTTCTCCTTGTGTCGTGCGGTGTTCAGACGGCATCGTCTGCCTATGCCGTCTGAAGCGGTTTCAAAATTCTAAAAGGGGTATCATCAACGGGGCGATGAGTGCGGTTAATACGCCGTTGAGGGTTAAGCCTAATCCCGCGTATGCCGCCATACGCCGGCTGCGTTCGAGCGAGGCGGCGATGCCCATCGCGTGCGAGGCCGTGCCGAGCGACATTCCGACCGACGAGGGCATAACGACCGTGTTTTTCAACATTTTGTAACCGGCAATCTGCCCCACCAAACCGGCGATGATGACGGTGGCGGCGGTAATGGCGGGAATGCCGCCGATGGAACGGGTAATTTCGATGGCGATGGGGTTGGTTACGGATTTGGCGGCAAGCGAGAGGACGACTTCGTGTTCCGCACCCAGCCATTTGGCGAAATACATTCCCGTAACGATGCCCGTAATGCTGCCCGCAAGTTGCGAAACGATGACGGGCAGCCACTGGTTGAAGATTTTACGGCGGTTTTGGTAGAGCGGCACGGCAAGCACGACGACGGCGGGCTTGAGCCAGAAATCGATAAACTGTGCGGCGTTGTGGTACACCGCATAATCGATGTCGAGGATTTTCAGGTAGGCAATCAGCACCATGGTGCTGACGAGTACGGGGTTGCAGAAGATGTTGCCCGTGCGCTTTCTGACAATGATGGCGAGCGCGTACACGGCAAGCGTGAGGAAAAGCAGGATGCTGGGCTGCCTGAGGATTTCGTTCATCGGATAATACCCCGTATCAGGCGGTGGACTTTGCCGGTAACGATTAGGACGCACAGCGTGCTGGCGGCGGTGGCGGTCAGGATGGGAAACCAGCCTTCGGCAATCAAATCCAAGTAGCTGATGACGGCGACGCAGGGCGGTACGAGGAACAGCGTTAAGTTTGCCATCAGCGCGTCGGTCAATTCTTGCAGCCACGCGGCTTGAACCCATCCTGCCTGAAGCATGAAAAACAGGATGCCCATACCGATAATGCTGCCGGGCAGTTTGATGCCTGCAAGGAAAACGGCGGCTTCGCCGGCGGCGAGGCAGCCGAGGATGATGAGTAGTGCGCGGATGATGTTCATAGCGGGTGTCCGGATGCCGGCGTGGTATGATTTATTTTGTTAATTGTTTAATCATAACGGTATTTATGCCGTCTGAAAAGCCGGAAGGCGGAAACGGAAAACGGCACGGACGAACCGTGCCGCATCGCGCCTGCCCTGTTTAAGCTTTGCAGTAAGGGTTTTCCAAGCCCTCGATCAGCGTGTGCAGGTAAGCGCGCAACTGGTTTTCGCCGCACCCCATCAGCAACGCGTCTTCAAACGCATCTTGTGCCGTCTGATACAGTTCGGTCATGTTTTCGGTCATTACTTTGACTTTTTCGGTACAGGATACGATTTGTCCGCCATCATCGTACCATTTGGGCATTTCGGGCATACTCATTGCGTATTCCTTGGAAAATCAGTTCAAAAAGCGGGACGGATCGTTTTTCTTGACCCGGCGGGCGAACGCATATTTGCCGCTCCAATATTTGTGGCTCAGGCTGGTGATTTCGATATTTTTCCCCGTGCGCGGCGCGTGGATGAAGCGGTCGTTGCCGATATAAAGCCCGACATGGGAAATCCGGCTGCCGCCCAGCGTGCGGAAAAACACCATATCGCCCGGCTGCAATTCGCTCCGGGAAACGGGGGAGCCCATCCGCGCCTGTTCTGCCGCCGTGCGCGGCAGGTTGATGCCCATCGCGCGTCTGAAGATGTGCTGCATAAAGCCGCTGCAGTCGAAACCGGTGGCGACCGATGTGCCGCCGTAGCGGTAGGCGATGCCCAAGAGCCCCATCGCGCTGCCGATGAGTTCGTCGGCATTGCCCGCCCGCCGGTCGGGGGCTTGGTTGACGGGTAAAACGGGCTGTTCGTTTTCGGCAAACTGTTTGAGAATCTGCTCGCGGGTGCTGAGCAGGTTGGTCAACTCGTCGGCAAAGGCGGGACGGGCGGCAAATACCGACCACAATACCGCCAAAACGACCGTCTTGAGAAAAGAATCCATATCGGCGTTTCCGTGCAGGGGCATCATACCGCCGTGCGATGTTATGCTGTATCAATTAAAAATATCTTGTTGATTGTATATAAAAAAACAGGCGTTTGGCAAAAAACGGCTTGTTAGATTTAGTTAATCTATTGATTTTGTTTGTTTTATCAGATATCCGGACAGGCGCGTCCGCAGCCCGACCTTGTTTTCGCGCCGACCGCAACCATATAGCCGCCATCCGAATAACCAGTCAGGGAAAATGATGAACCGAACGCCTGCCGATTGCGCCGATGCGCGTACCCGCTTTATTTTCGACGATATGCCCGTGCGCGGGCTGCACGTCCGTCTGGAAAACGTGTGGCAGCACATTGTAAAACAGAAAAACTATCCCGCCGCCATCCGCCGCGCTTTGGGCGAGCTGTTGGCGGCGGGTGTGCTGCTGTCGGGCAATTTGAAAAACGAAGGCACGCTGATTGTGCAGGTTCAGGGGCAGGGGCGGCTGAAAATGCTGGTTGCGGAAGCGGCTTCCGACCGTACCGTCCGTGCGACCGCGCGGTGGGACGAAACGGCGGAAATCGGTGAAGATGAAAGTTTGGCCGGCCTTTTGGGCGAGGGCGGCGTATTCGTGCTGACGCTGCAGCCCAAAGACGGCGAACCCTGGCAGGGCGTAGTGCCTTTGGAAGGCGGCGGTATCGCGCAAATGTTGGCGAACTATATGAAGCGTTCCGAACAAATCGATACGCACATCGTCCTGTCTGCAAGCGACGAAGCGGCGGGCGGTCTGCTGGTGCAGCGTCTGCCCGAAGCGGTGTCGGATGAAGGAGCGTGGGAACACGTCAGTACGCTGGCGCGCACGCTGACGGCGGAGGAGCTGGCAGAATTGGATGCGCAACACGTTTTATATCGCCTGTTCCACGAAACGCCGCCGCGCGTGTTCGAGCCGGAAACGTTTGAATTTTCATGCACCTGCTCACGCGGAAAGGTCAGCGATATGCTGCTGATGCTGGGCGGGGAAGAAGTCGGCGGCGTGGTGGTGGAACAAGGCAGCATCGAAGTCGATTGCGACTTCTGCCACAGCAAATACGTGTTTGACGAAACCGATGTCAACGCGCTGTTCGGAGAGGATGTAGTCGGCGTTGCCAAAGGGCTGCCCCGGCATACCGTCCAATAATCTTGAACAACAAGGATAAATAGTCAAATGCCGTCTGAAACAGCTTCCGCTTCAGACGGCATTTTTGCGCGGGTTCGGACGGCATTCAAAGCAGGAACAGGGTGGCGAGACCCAAGAAAATCAGGAAGCCGCCGGAGTCGGTAACGGCGGTAATCAGTACCGAACTGCCCAGTGCGGGATCGCGTCCGAACTTTTCCATAATGACGGGAATCAGCACGCCGACCGTTGCCGCCAGCAGCAGGTTGAGCGTCATCGCGGCAATCATCACCAGCCCGATGCCGAGGCTGCCGTAGAGCAGCCACGAAACCGCGCCCATGACGGTTCCCCAGATAATGCCGTTGACCAGGGCGACGCCGACTTCTTTTTTCAACAGCCGCCCCGCCTGCATATCCGTCAGCTGCCCCATCGCCATCGCGCGGACAATCATGGTAATCGTCTGGTTGCCCGAGTTGCCGCCTATGCCGGCGACGATGGGCATCAGCGCGGCGAGTGCGACGATTTTTTCGATACTGCCTTCAAACGCGCCGATGACGCGGCTGGCGACAAATGCCGTACAGAGGTTGACGGCAAGCCACGTCCAGCGGTTTTTCACCGAGTCCCACACGGGTGCGAACAAATCTTCTTCTTCCTGCAGACCCGCCATATTCAGCATATCCGCTTCCGATTCTTCGCGGATCACGTCCACCATTTCGTCAACGGTAATCCTGCCGATCAGCCTTTTGCCGTCATCGACCACCGGCGCGGTAACCAAGTCGTAGCGTTCAAATGCCTGCGCCGCTTCTTCCACGTCGTCTTCGGCGCGGAAACGCACGACATCTTTCGCCATCACGTTTTCCACCAAGTCTTCGGGGTCGGCAACCAAAAGTTTGCGGATGGGCAGCACGCCTTGCAGCACGTCGTTTTCATCGACCACGAAAATCTTGTCGGTATGGTCGGGCAGGCGCTCGAAGCGGCGCAGATAACGCAGCACCACTTCGCAGGCGACATCGGCGCGGATGCTGACCAATTCGAAGTCCATAATCGCGCCGACTTGGTTGTCTTCATACGACATCGCCGCCTTGACTTGGGCGCGTTCTTCCTCGTCGCGCGTCTGCAGTGCTTCGTAAACCACTTGGTGCGGCAAATCGTCTGCCAGCTCCGCCAGTTCGTCCGCGTCCAAATCATCGACCGCCGCCAACAATTCGTCTTTGTCCATCGACTCGATCAGCGTTTCGCGGACTGCATCGGACACTTCCAGCAGCACTTCGCCGTCGTCTTCCGGTTTGACCAAAATCCAGACGATATTGCGTTCGCGCGGCGGCAGCGATTCCAACACCGCCGCCACGTCGGCAGGGTGCAGCTCGCTCAAGAGGACGGTCAGCTCGGTCAGCTTGTCGCGCAGCGGCGCGTCTTCGAGCGGTGTGCCGTTTTCGATTTGTTCAAAAGCAGGTTCGAGGATTTCGCAGAGAGAGTGGACACGGTCGAAATCGGCGGAAACGCGTTCTACATCGTTTTCGATACCGTCGTTTTCAAGGTTCGGAGGGGTTGGTTCGATGCTCATAAATGCTCCGCCCGCCGTGTGCGGGGAGGCATTCCGGCGGGATGGTTATTGCGGGTTTGAATCGGATGGGGCGTTCAGTAAAAACGAACTGGGAAGGTCCATAATAAAAGCCCGAAAAATCAGGCACGGGATTGGAAACGGCATTATTCTACTCCTTTTTGCGGGAAACGGCTTGCCGTTTGTCCGACAAAATGCCGTCTGAAGCCTTCAGACGGCATTTTTCGGAGGACAGGTCAGCGGTAGGCGTTTTTCAGTCCGCGCAGGGCGGCGAATACTTCCAAACCGCTGTTCAGCGTTTTGCCGACCAGGGCTTCGGCACGTTGGCGGACGGCGGGGATTTCTGTCCGCAAAAACGGGTTGACGCGGCGTTCGTGGGCGAGGGTAACGGGCAGGGTGGGCGTATGCTCTGCCGCTTTCAATGCCGTCTGAATGTCGGCGTTGTCCGGCTCGATATGGGCGGCAAAACGCAGGTTGGCGGCGGTGTATTCGTGCGCCGGATAAAACAGGGTGCCTTCGGGTAATTGGTCGAACCGTTGGAAGCTGTCGTAAAGTTGTTCGATTGTGCCGGTGAACACGCGTCCGCAGCCGGCGGAAAAAAGGGTGTCGCCGCAAAAGACGTGTATGCCGTCTGAAGTTTCCATGAGGTAGCTGATATGGCGGCCGGTATGGCCCGGGGTTGCCCAAACGGTAACCTGCACGTCGCCGAAGGTGAATTGGGTGCCGGCGGTTACGGTGTGGGTGGCGGCTTCGATGTCGGTTTCGCCGTAAACGGGCGATTCCATATAGGCGCGCCATAATGCGGCAGCACCGCCTTCGTGGTCGGGGTGGGGGTGTGTAACCCAGGTTTGGGCGAGCATAAGGCGGTTGCGGACGAGGAATTCCAAGACGGGCGCAGGTTCGGAAGGATCGACGCAGACGGCCCGGTTGCCGTGCTGTATCATCCAGATGTAGTTGTCGGTCAGGGCTTTGACGGGTGTGATTTTCATGAGTGTTCCCCGGCGGCGGATGCCGTTTAAAGGATGGTATGCCGGAATGCCGTCTGAAATATTTTTCAGACGGCATTGGTTTGAGTAGGGCGGTTAGCCCAAGGCTTTTCTTGCACCGGCAAAGAGGCGGTACCAGCCGGACAATTCCGTCCAGTCTTCCGGTTTCCAGCTCATTTGCGCGGCGCGGTATACGCGTTCCGGATGCGGCATCATGATGGTCACGCGGCCGTCGGCGTTGGTTACACCGGCAATACCTTGCGGCGAGCCGTTAGGGTTGAGCGGGTAGGTTTGGGTAACCTGGTTTTGTCCGTCCACATATTGCAGCGCGATGCCCAAATCAGCGGAAATATTGCCGCCGTGAAGCGCGAAGTCGGCGCGGCCTTCGCCGTGGCTGACAACGACGGGCAGGCTGGAGCCTTGCATTTCGTTCAGAATCAGCGATGCGGATTTTGGAACATGAACCATACTCAGGCGCGCTTCAAACTGTTCGCTCAAGTTGCGTTTGAACTTCGGCCAGCCCGCTGTGCCGGGGATGATTTCGGCGAGGTTGCTGACCATTTGGCAGCCGTTGCACACGCCCAATGTCAGCGTGTCCGGATCGGCAAAGAAGGCGGCAAATTGGTCGCGCAAGGCGGGGTGGAACAGAATCGATTTCGCCCAGCCTTCGCCCGCGCCGAGTACGTCGCCATAGCTGAAGCCGCCGCACGCCGCCAGCATTTTGAAGTCGGCAAGGCGGACGCGGCCTGCCATCAGGTCGGACATATGCACGTCGTAGGCATCGAATCCGGCGCGGGTGAAGGCGGCGGCCATTTCGATTTGCCCGTTCACGCCCTGTTCGCGCAGGATGGCGATTTTGGGTTTTGCTCCGCTGTTGACGAAAGGTGCGGCGATGTCTTCGTTCACGTCGAATTTCAAGTCGGCAAACAATGCGCTGCGTTCGTTGTCGCCAATCAGGGCGAACTCGCTGTCGGCGCAGGCGGGGTTGTCGCGCAGGCGTTGGATGGCGTGGCTGGTTTCCTGCCATGCCCGTTGCAGGTCGGCGCGGTTTTGTTCTAGGAAATAACCGTAACCAAAGAAAGAAACAGTCTCATTGTCAAAATCAGGAGAGCCAATCCGGCTGACCGCACCGGTTAAGCCGGCCGCTTCAAATGCCGCATCAACGTAATCCCTATCTTGTTGGCGGATTTGGATAACCGCACCTAATTCTTCATTGAATAAGATTTTAATGGCGGCATGATTATAAAGTTCGTCAGATAAGTCTTCGGCCGGGTCGCCTTGGAAATCCGGGTAATGAATCGGCAGGAATTTATCCATCAGGCAATCTATATCGGCACTGATACCACACCGCCCCGCAAACGCCATTTCCGCCAACGTGGCAAACAAGCCGCCGTCGCTTCGGTCGTGATATGCCAAGAGTTTGTCTTCGGCGACAAGCTGTTGAATTACGTTGTAAAACGCTTTCAGACGGCCTGTATCGTCCAAATCGGGCGCGTCGCCGGTCATATTGTTGTACACCTGACCGAACGCGGAGCCGCCCATACGCGCTTTGCCGAAGCCCAAATCGACAAACAGCAATACGCTGTCTTCGACGTTTTTCAATTCGGGCGTAACGGTTTTGCGTACGTCTTGAACCGGCGCGAACGCGGAGATAATCAGGCTCAACGGCGAAACGACGGATTTTTTCTCTTCGCCGTCCTGCCATACGGTTTTCATCGACAGGCTGTCTTTGCCCACGGGAATGCTCAAATCCAGTGCCTGACAGGCTTTGGAAACGGCTTCGACGGTGCGGTAGAGTTTTTCGTCTTCGCCCTCGTTGCCGCACGCCGCCATCCAGTTGGCGGAAAGTTTGATGTTGCCGATGTCGCCGATATTGACCGCCGCGATATTGGTAATGGCTTCGCCGACGCACATTCTGCCCGAGGCAGGCGCGTCAAACAGGGCGGCGGCCGGTTTTTCGCCCATAGACATCGCTTCGCCGCGATAGGTGTTGAAGCCCATCATAGTCACGGCGCAGTCGGCTACCGGGGTTTGGTATTTGCCGACCATTTGATCGCGGTGCGTCAAACCGCCGACGCTGCGGTCGCCGATAGTAATCAGGAAGTTTTTGGCGGCTACGGCAGGCAGGCGCAAAACGCGGTAGGCGGCTTCGGTAATGTCGATATCGCCCGCGTTAAACGTTTTTTTGGACGGCGCAACCGTTTTGTCGGTACGCGTGGTTTTGGGCGGTTTGCCGAGCAAGACGTTCAGCGGCAAATCGACGGGGTTGTTGGAGAATAAATCGTCGCGTACTTTCAAATGGCCGTCGCCGGTCGCCGTGCCGACTACGGCAAACGGGCAGCGTTCGCGTTCGCAGATGGCGCGGAAGGCATCCAAATCTTTTTCCAAAATCGACAAGACATAACGCTCTTGCGATTCGTTGCACCAGATTTGCAAAGGCGTTAAACCGTGTTCTTCCAGCGGCACTTCGCGCAGCTCGAATACCGCGCCGCGTCCGGCATCGTTGACCAGTTCGGGGAAGGCGTTGGACAGACCGCCCGCGCCGACGTCGTGGATGGAGATAATCGGGTTTTTGTCGCCGAGCTGCCAGCAGCGGTCGATGACTTCCTGCGCGCGGCGTTCGATTTCGGGGTTGCCGCGTTGCACGGAGTTGAAGTCCAAAGACGCGTCATTTGTACCGGTATTCATCGAAGAAGCCGCGCCGCCGCCCAAGCCGATAAGCATACCCGGGCCGCCCAGTTGGATCAGCAATGCGCCTTCGGGGATTTCGTCTTTGTGTGTTTGTTGTGCCTGAATGCTGCCCAAGCCGCCGGCAATCATAATCGGTTTGTGATAGCCGCGAACCTGGCCGTCGAATTTTTCTTCAAAGGTACGGAAGTAGCCCAAGAGATTTGGACGGCCGAATTCGTTGTTGAACGCTGCGCCGCCGATCGGGCCTTCAATCATGATGTCTAAAGGGGAAGCAATATGGCCGGGTTTGCCGTAGGCTTGTTCCCAAGGCTGCTCCAAGCCAGGGATATTCAGGTTGGAGACGGTAAAGCCGGTCAAGCCTGCTTTCGGACGCGAACCTTTGCCCGTTGCGCCTTCGTCGCGGATTTCACCGCCCGCACCTGTTGCCGCACCCGCAAACGGCGCGATGGCGGTCGGGTGGTTGTGCGTTTCCACTTTCATGATGATATGGGTGTCTTCTTCGTGGAAACGGTAGCCTTGGTTTTCTGCCGCATTCGGATAGAAACGCTCGATTTTCGTGCCTTCGATCACAGACGAATTGTCTTTATAGGCAACGACTGTGCCTTCGGGATGCGCATTGTGCGTATCGCGAATCATGCCGAAAAGGGATTTCGGTTGTTTTTCGCCATTGAGGACGAAGTCGGCGTTGAAGATTTTATGGCGGCAGTGTTCGCTGTTTGCCTGAGCGAACATCATCAATTCAACATCGGACGGATTGCGGTTTAAAGCCTGATAGTTTTCAACCAGATAATCGATTTCGTCGGCGGAGAGTGCCAAACCCATTTCGGTATTGGCTTTGACCAATGCCTCTTTACCGCCGCCTAAAACATCAACGGTAGAGAAAGTTTCGGATTCGAGATGGTGGAATAATTTGGATGCCGTCTGAAAATCGGGCAGCACGGATTCGGTCATGCGGTCGTGCAGCAACGCTGCCCATTGCTGTTTCTGTTCATCGGTAAGCGCACCTTCCAGCCACACCGCCATGCCGCGCTCGATGCGTTCGATGCCTGCCAAACCGCAATTTTCCGCGATATTGGTTGCTTTGGAAGCCCACGGCGAAATCGTACCCAAACGGGGCGTTACCAAAAATAAATGCAAGCCCTCGCGCGCTTCGGGCGTTTCTTTAACGCTTTGCGCCGCCAACAAGGCTTGCAGTTTTTCGACAGTCGCGGCATCAAGTGCTTTCTCGCTGCCGACGAAATACCAAAATTCGCTGCTTAATTTGACTTCGGGCAGGCCGAGTGCGGCGGCTTTTTGCAAGAGTTTTTCAACACGGAAATCGGAAAGGGCGGTAACGCCGCGCAAGGGCAAAACGACAGACATGATTCAGCTCACAAATGCGGTTGGGAAAATGTCATTATACGCGAAAAGGACGGTTTCGTTAGCGCGTGTAAGCGAAGAAATGTTTACAATTTTACAAATACAATCAATGTAAAAACCTTTGTCATGTCAGTCGCGTTCTGAGAAATGTAATTTATATTCTGAAATATAGTAAAATCACGTCCGCTTTTGAAATTGTTTGGACAAGCTAAGAAGGAGTTATGCAATGTTTATTGTTTGGAGTGGGAAGGGGCTTTTGGTTGTTTTGTCTCTGATTATCGGAGTTATCTGTGGTTTTGCCTTGGGAGATTGGTTGAAAGATGCAATTTCCTCAAATTTCGTTTTTATGTTAAGCCTTTGTATTGCTGCACTTTGCAACTACTTCTTTAGTAAGTGGTTTATTTCCGATAAAGTAAAAACCTATACTGACAATGAAACAGGAGAAATAATCGGCGTGAGAGACAACTCAAGCCTGTTTTTTCTGCGCAACCGGTATTGGACATGGATTTTCGTCTTTTTGGCTGCTGTTTTTTTTGTAATGTTCATAATCGAACAATTTTAGCAACGAGGCATTGATATGTATGTTTTGCATGTCAAACACATTGTTTTATCGGACAGTAATCCCCGCAGGATGTCGACTCAAGAATTTCCGTAGATGCAAATATGGAATCCTAAAGGAACAATCATGAAAAAAATCGAAGCCATCATCAAACCTTTCAAACTCGACGACGTGCGCGAAGCATTGACCGAAATCGGCATTACGGGCATGACCGTCAGCGAGGTTAAAGGGTTTGGAAGGCAGAAGGGGCATACGGAGATTTACCGGGGCGCGGAATACGCCGTCGATTTCCTGCCCAAAGTCAAAATCGAGCTGGTGTTGGCGGATGACGCCGTGGAACGCGCGATTGACGTGATTGTCGAGGTGGCGCGTTCGGGCAAAATCGGCGACGGCAAGATTTTTGTGCTGCCGGTCGAGGAGGCAATCCGTATCCGCACGGGCGAACGTTCGGACGCGGCGGTTTGAGTGTTTGGAATGGAAATGCTGTCTGAAACGCGGAATACCCCTTTTCAGACGGCAGGAAAACACCACCCTGCCAATAATTCAAGGAAAACCAATTATGCCTGTTTCACATCCTTATTTTGAAACCTTATCGGCAGGAAGCCCAGAAAACGGACCGGACGTTTGCTGGGAACGCGAGCTGCCTGTCAACGGCGATACCGTCGAAGTCTGTTTATGGACTGGCGGCGACGATGAACTGACTGCCGAAAAATTAGACGCATTCGCCGCGTTTTTAGCGCGTTTGGAAGAAGCGGACAAAATGGCCCGAGCCGCCATTGCCGAATATTTAACCGAAGACGGCGAATATTTGAATTTCCACATCACTGAAATAGAAGATGCGGACTACCCCGACAACCCCGAAGAATTTGCCCGCGCCATGCGTTTGGAGAGCATCTCTTTATGGACGGAGGAACTGCCAGACTGCGACTCGATTGTGATGGACTACATGATAGACCGAGAAAAAAGCGACGAAATACTGGCCGTCAAACTGTTCGCCGACGGCGGCATATGCGGCATCGACTGGGAAAGTTAGCCCCTTTTCAGACGGCATTTTCTTTTTGAGCTTCAGATGTGGTGGACGATGAGTTTTTTGCCTTCGTAGTCGAGTACGTCCACATCCATGTCGAACAGTTCTTTGATGTTGTGTACGGTGAACACTTCTTCGGGCGTGCCGGTCAGGGCAACTTTGCCGTTTTTCATGGCGACGACGTGGTCGGCGTAGGCGGCGGCCTGGTTGATGTCGTGCAATACGACGACGGTAGTGCGTTTGTGTTCATCGGTCAGCCGGCGCAGGATTTGCATGAGGGAGCGGGCATGATACATGTCGAGGTTGTTCAGCGGTTCGTCCAGCAAAACGTAGTCGGTGCGCTGGCAGAATACCATGGCAATCATGGCGCGTTGGCGTTGGCCGCCGGAAAGCTCGGTCAGGTAGCGGTCGGCGAAGTCTTGCAGGTGGAACTCGGCAAATGCTTCTTTGACGATGGTTTTGTCGTTTTCAGACGGCCTGCCTTGGTGGTAGGGATAGCGGCCGAACATGAGCAGGTCGCGCACGGTAATGCGGCTCATGATGCTGTTTTCTTGGGTGAGGATGGAGAGCGTGCGGGCGAGTTCGGCGGTAGGGGTGGTTTTGATGTCTTTACCTGCGTAGCTGATATTGCCGTGTACCAAGGGCTGCAGGCGCGCCATAAAGGAGAGGAGGGTGGACTTGCCTGCGCCGTTCGGGCCGATCAGCGCGGTAATGCCGCCTTCGGGAATGTCGAGGCTGACGTCGTTGAGGATGGGGTTGCTGCCGATGGTGTGGCTGACGTTGCGGATGGTAATCATAGGCGGGTCCGAAAATGGAAATTGGGGTTTCAGACGGTCTTTAAATGATGAGGCCGTCTGAATTTTATTTCTGTGTGGTTAGATTTCGCTGACGGTAACAAATTCGGGGTTGTCGGCTTGGTCAATCAGGAAGGCGCGGACGCGTTCTTGCCAAAGATCGCCGAATTGTTTGAGTTCGTCAGCACTTGCGCTGCCGCTGACGGCTTTGGGCATGATGTCGCGCATTTGCGGTGCAAAGGGTTGGAGCGCGGCGTTGAGGCTGACGGCAACGGTTTTGCCGGTATCGCGGCGGCGGAGCGCGAGTGTGCCGTTGATTTCGCCTGCACCAAAGGACAAGAGGTGGCGGCGGGCAAAGCGCCCGGCTGGGCCTACGCCGCCAAAGCCGGTTTCAGGTGCCGCGCCGGTAAGGAGTTGGACGACGGAAGCGGTAACGCCGGTCGTGCCTTCGTCACGCTCGCCCTGCATAAAGGCTTCGATGTCGCCACGTTGCGGCAGCTCTGCGCCGTAAAGGGCTTTCAGGCCTTTGATGACCATTAGGTAGGCTCCGGCGACAGTCGGGCAGGAGTGGCCGCACAGGCGCACTGCATCGGCGTAGCGGTAAGTGAGGATGCCGTTTTCGGCTGCACCGAGGAAGTCGGCCAATGCGTCTTGGACGGTAATGGTCGGGGCGTCATCGAAGAATGAAGGGAGGCGTTCTGGTGTCATGAGGGTTGTCCTTTATGGGTTTGCTTAGGCCGTCTGAAGGTTTCAGACGGCCTGAATTTATTTTTGCGAGCGTTTGGGCACGTTTAATTTATTTCTTTTTCAACACCAAATATAAAAATACCAATCCGCCTGCAAATTCGACGACCACGCTCAATACGGCCTGCATGCCGAGGAAGTGTTCGAAGATGGTTTGCCCGCCGACCAACAGGATGCCGCCGACACAAAAAGTCATGGGCAGGCGGACGGAATGTTTGACCGACGGGGAAAAGTGGTTGGCAAGCGAGGCGGCGAGAAGCCCGAAAAAGCTCACCGGGCCGACCACGGCGGTCGCCGTCGCCACCAATGCGGCAATCCAAAGCAGTATCCATAAGGTGTTGCGCGTGTAGCTGATGCCCAAATTGACGGCCTGGTCGCGCCCCAAAAGGTGTACGTCCAAGCGGTAGCGTTCGCGCCAAACGACCGCCGCGCTGACAATCAGAATCAGCGCGCCTATGCCCAAAAGCTCGCTGTGGACGGTATTGAATCCGGCAAACATATTCGCCTGCGCCGCCGTAAATTCTTCGGGGTCTATCATGCGCGAAAGCAGCGATGACAGGCTGCGGAACAAAATCCCGAAAATCACGCCGATTAAAATCATGCGCGACAAATCGCGTCCGCCCTGTTTGATGAGCGTGTAGAACAGCAGCAGCGAGCCGCCCATCATGACGACCAGTTCAAAGCCGAATTTACCCGTCAACGGCAGGGAAGCATAGCCTACGCCGCCGAGCGTAAACACCAGCAAGGTCTGCAAAAACACATACAGCGAATCGAAACCCAAAATCGAAGGGGTCAGAATCGGATTGTTGGTCAGCGTTTGAAAAAGCTGGGTGGACACGCCGACCGCATACGCTACCAGCAGCAAAGCCGCGAGCTTGGTCAGCCGCAGGTGCAAAACAAAATCCCAATCGCCTTTGACGTTGAGCGTCATAAACAGAACGCAGGAAACCAGCAACAGTGCGAAAGCGATCCACAACGGACGGCTGCTTCCTACCATAAAACCGATATTTTTTTCAGACGGCATGAGCAGGTTTCCTTAATAAAAGCCATAAAAACAAAGCCGTCCCCATCACACCAAAAACTGTAGAGACCGGAATTTCAAACGGAAACACAATCACGCGTCCGACAATATCGCACAGCAACACCAAAGACGCGCCTAGCAAAGCCACCGCAGGCAGGCTTTGGCGCAGTTTGTCGCCCATCAGGCGGCTGATGATGTTCGGCACGACCAGCCCGATAAACGGAATATTGCCGACCGTAACGATAACCAGCGACGTAATCAAAGCCACAATAATCAAACCCGACCACAACACCGCCGTCCGGTTCAGACCCAGATTGACGCTTACTGCCTCACCCAGCCCCAGTATGGTCAGCCGGTCTGCAATCAGGTAGGCAAATAATGCCAATCCGCCCGTAATCCAAAGCAGCTCGTAACGTCCCAGCAGTACGCTTGAAAAGTCGCCCTGCTGCCATACGCCGAGCATTTGCAGCATCTCGAACTTGTATGCCACAAATGTTGCCACCGCCTCAACCACGCCGCCGAAAATAATCCCCACCAGCGGCACCATTAATTGCGCCGTCGGCGGCAGACGGCGGATAAGTATCATAAACACCAGCATTCCGATTAGCGCGGCAACGGCGGCAACCGACATTTTGACCGGCAGCGGCGCGGCAGGCAGCAGCAGGGACATCAGAAGCAAACCCAAAGCCGCACTCTGACCCGCGCCCGCCATAGAAGGCTCGACAAAACGGTTGCGCATCAAAATCTGCATAATCATCCCCGCCACCGCCATCGACGCGCCCGTCAGCACAATCGCAAACGTGCGCGGCAGGCGGCTGATGAACATCACTTGCTGGCTGTCCGACAGCGAAAACACATCAGACCAGCGGAAATCGGCAACGCCGACCGACAGGCTGACGGCAAACAACACCGCCAGCAGCAGGAGGTTGGTCAGGTTGAGGGAAAAAGGTTTGGCAGTCATAAACAGAAGGGAAAAGCGTTAAGGCGTAGAAGATTCAAACAAGGCAGTACGAACCGTCGGAGTGGAAAGCCTTGTTTGAAACCTCCGTATCGGGCAAATGCCGTCTGAAACACGGAGATTCAAACCGCCTCCTGTGTTTCAGACGGCATCGAATGCCGCCGTTTCATTATTTTGCCGCGTTAAAAGCGTCGGCAACCTGTTTGCTTGCATTCAGCAGCTCTTGCGCGCCGCCGGCCGCCAAATAAGTTTCGGGAACAAGGTAAACCACCTGTCCTTTTTTCCATGCGGTTGTTTCGGCAACCAGCGGATTGTTCAACACGTCTTTCGCCGCCTGACCCTCTTCGCCGATGGCCGCGCTGCGGTCAAGGACAAACAGCCAGTCGGGATTTTTCTCTTTCAGGTATTCAAAGCTGATAGGCTGACCGTGGCTGCCTTCTTTAATTGATTCATCGACAGCGGGAACGCCGATGTCTTTGTGCAGCCAGCCGCCCAAGCGTGAAGACGGGCCGAAGGCGGACATCTTGCCGCCGTTGACCAAAATCACCAAACCTTTGCCTTTGCCTTGCGCGGCAGTTTTCGCGGCTTCAAAAGACGCGTCGATTTCCGCCTTCAGCTTGTCGGCTTCCGCCTGTTTGCCGAAGATTTGCGCCAGCGCGTCGATACGCTCTTTGGCACTTTCTTTGAGGTTGGCGGTATCGGCGGTCATTTCGATGGTCGGCGCGATTTCGTTCAATTTGTCAAACGCTTTGGCTGCGCGGCTGCCGATGATGATGAGCTGCGGTTTGTAAGCGTTGAGTGCTTCGTAATCCGGCTCGAACAGCGTGCCGGCAGGTTTCGTGGATTTGAAATATTCGTCCAAGTAGGGCAGGCGATTTGTGTCGACGGACAAACCTGTTTTTACGCCCAATTTGTTTAAAGTATCGAGCATACCCAAATCGTAAACGGCAATGCGCTCCGGATTTTGCGGCACTTTCGCATCGCCGCGCGCCGTTTTGATGGTCAGGGACGCGCCTTCGGTTTGGGCGGTGGGAGCGGTTTGCGCGTTTTGGTTTGAAGCGGAATCTTTCGGAGAACATGCACCCAAAGCAAGGGCGCAGCATACGGCTGAAGCAGTTAAACGTAACATAGGATAATTTCTCTGTTGTGGGATTCGAGGATGCAGGCAAGACAGGCGGGGCATCAATACCCGACCTGCAATATCCGAATGCCGCCTTCAACGCCAAACGGGTTTCAGACGGCATCCGGATTTTACACTATGTTTTTAGAACTTGTAGTTCACACCCAAGCGTACATCACGTCCGGTACCTGGTAGGGTATTGGTCCAGCGTTGACTGTGCGGATAGTAGAACTTGTTGAACACGTTGTTAACTGAAAGATTGACATTGAGCGTGTCTTTGCCCAGCGGTTTCCAGTTGGCGAAGACATCGTTCACGCCGAAACCTTTGCGTACAACGTTTTCCAAGTTGCCGCTGCGGTCTTTTTGACCTGCCGCCAATATCGAACCCACGGCTTTTTGAACATAGCGTCCGCGCCAGCCGATTTCCAGATTTGGGTTTTTGAAGCGGTAGGCAAGGGAAGCCGTCCAAGTACGGCCGGTTTGTGCGCCAAATTCAGGGTTCGCGCTCAACAGCTTGTCTTTGTGCGTATCGTAAAAGCGCGGTTTGCTGTGGCTGACGCCGACTTTGGCAGTCAGGCCTCCGATGCGGTAGGACGCGCCCAATTCGTAACCGTGGTTTTTGATGTAGCCTGCGTTGACGGCTTCGCGGACGGCGACAGAGTCGTGGCGGTTTTGCGGATTGGCAAGCGCGTCTTTGATGGTCTGCCAGAAGTAGCTGCCGTTTGCGGCAAACGTGCCGTCGTTGTAGTTGAAGCCGATTTCGGTATTGCGCGCGCGTTCGGCTTTGGTACCGTCGGCAATCGAGATGATGCCGCGCTTGCCGTGGGTTTGCAGCGCGTCATACAGGCGCGGGCTGCGGCTGGCGTAGTTGTGGCTTGCGCTGAAGCTCCAGTGTTCGTGCGGCTGCCAAATTACGCCGAAACTTGGGTTAAGGCTGCTGCTTGAAACGGTTTTGCCGTCGTGGGTTTTCACCTTGAAGCGGTCGTAACGCAGCCCGCCGGTCAGGGTAAAGCCGTTAATTTCGTGAATGGCTTCGATATACGCGCCGGTATCGGTTTTGGTCGGGTTGGACAGTTTGTAGGCGTGAACAGTGGCTTCATTTGCACGGTTTTTTTGCATTTCTGCCGAGGTTGCACCAGTTTTATCTTCAATTTTAAATTGCGAGTTCAAAAACGCTTGCGGTTTGATTTCCTGATGGCGGTAGTTGATACCGTATTTCAACAGGGTTTGTTCGGCAAGGCGGCTGTCGAAGTTGAAATTCATACCCCGAGTGGTGATTTGGGTATGGTTGGGGCCGACCACATTGCCTGCGTAACCGCTGCCGCTGTCATCGGCGGAGTAGCGTTCGTTTTCCAACACATAGGCGTTGGCGTTCAGTTTTTCGACAAAGCCCAGGTTTTTACCCGTGTACTCCAAGTTGGTGTTGGATTGGGTAGTTTCGCGGTATGAGGGCTTCTGTCTGTCTTTTTTAGGATTGGGATCGAAGATTGTAAATTCTTCACGCACAGTGCGGATGCCCCGGTGCTGGTCTTTCATATGGCTCAACACGATGCGGTGGTCGCCGTCGCCGAAGCTTGTTCCGATTTTGGCGAGGTAGCTGCGTTTGTCCAGTGCGCTGTACAGTACGGTTTTGCCGCCGTTGGGACTTTTGTAGCCTTTACCTGCTTCGTAATCTTTTTCATCGTTGCGGTTGTAAGAGAACAAACCGTCGAAGTTGCCCTCTTTGCCGAATACGCTTGCGCCGTAGCTTACGCCTTCGTTGCTGGCAAAGCCGCTGTTGAGGCGCACGCCCCAGTTTTTATCCAAGCCTTTGAGCAGGTCTTGGGCATCGACGGTTTTGGCGATAATCGCGCCGTTGGTCGCGCCGATACCGGCAGAGGCGGAACCCGCGCCTTTTTGTACGGAAACGACTTTAACCAAAGCGGGATCGACAATAAATCTGCCTTGGTGGTAAAGGATTTGGCTGTCGGAATAGGCGTTGTCCACCTTGATGTCGACAGAGTTCTGACCCATGCCGCGCAAGGTCATGTGTTGGGACGTGCCGTTACCGCCGCCGAAATCGATGGACGGCTCTTCTTTTAAGAGTTCGCGCATATCGGTTGCGGTGCTTTCGTCTTTTTGTTGAAGCGTAACGATGTTGGTACGGATTTTACTGCCTTGGCGGTCGCCTTTTACGGTAACGGTATCCAGTACGACCTTGGCATTATTTTCTGCCGCGTGGGCAAAACCTGCCGCAAGTGTGAGCGAGAGCAGGCTGAGGCGGAAAAACGGGGCGTTCATTTGTTCGTCCTTTTGAGTGTATGAAGGGAAGTTAAGTCAAACCGTTAAGATTTGGCAGGATAAGAAAAATAATTAATAATTATTTTTATTTATATTAACAGGGGGGGGGGGATTTTTGCAAAGCTGATTATCGTTTTTATTTGCGAAGTGTTGTTTTTTGTTGACAGGTTTTGTCGGAAATGTAAAAAAACGGCGGGAATATAGTGGATTAACAAATGCGGGAATGACGAAGCCTGCGCGGGAATGACGAAGGGTTAAAGAAATGACGAGAAACGGCGGTAATTTATCGGGAATAACCGAAAACGAACGGAAATCAGGACAAGGCGACGAAGCCGCAGACAGTACAGATAGTACGGAACCGATTCACTTGGTGCTTCAGCACCTTAGAGAATCGTTCTCTTTGAGCTAAGGCGAGGCAACGACGTACCGGTTTTTGTTAATCCACTATAAATTTTTTCCGCCTCACTTGAATTTGCCCGCACACACCCTAATTTTGTCGACTTATACGGGCAGCTGCTTGACGGCTGTCCGGTTTCCACTTCAATCTGTCCGAACCGTTCGGGCAGATGATTGTTTTCAAACCATTTATCGGAGCATAAATATGACCATCCGTCCTTTACACGACCGCGTTGTCGTCAAACGCTTGGAAGCTGAAGAAAAAACCGCCTCTGGCATCGTTTTGCCGGGCGCGGCCGCCGAAAAACCCGATATGGGCGAAGTCATCGCCGTGGGCGCGGGCAAAATCGGTAAAGACGGCAGCCGCCGTCCGCTGGATGTTAAAGTCGGCGACAAAATCATCTTCGGCAAATACAGCGGTCAAACCGTAAAAGCTGACGGCGAAGAGCTGTTGGTAATGCGCGAAGAAGATATTTTCGGCATCGTTGAAAAATAAATACGGACACGATGCCGTCTGAAACGGCAAACCGCCTTCAGACGGCATAAACGGTTTTATCAGACAGTTTTAATGATTTTTGGAGAATTGAAATGGCAGCAAAAGACGTACAGTTCGGCAATGAAGTCCGTCAAAAAATGGTTAGCGGCGTGAACATTTTGGCAAACGCCGTCCGCGTAACCTTGGGCCCCAAAGGCCGCAACGTAGTGGTCGATCGCGCATTCGGCGGCCCGCACATCACCAAAGACGGCGTAACCGTCGCCAAAGAAATCGAACTGAAAGACAAGTTTGAAAATATGGGCGCGCAAATGGTGAAAGAAGTTGCGTCCAAAACCAACGACGTGGCGGGCGACGGTACGACTACCGCCACCGTATTGGCGCAATCCATCGTTGCCGAAGGTATGAAATACGTTACCGCCGGTATGAACCCGACCGACCTGAAACGCGGTATCGACAAAGCCGTTGCCGCTTTGGTTGAAGAGCTGAAAAACATCGCCAAACCTTGCGATACTTCCAAAGAAATCGCCCAAGTCGGCTCTATTTCCGCCAACTCCGACGAACAAGTCGGCGCGATTATCGCCGAAGCGATGGAAAAAGTCGGCAAAGAAGGCGTGATTACCGTTGAAGACGGCAAATCTTTGGAAAACGAATTGGATGTGGTTGAAGGTATGCAGTTCGACCGCGGCTACCTGTCTCCTTACTTCATCAACGACGCTGAAAAACAAATTGCCGGTTTGGACAGCCCGTTTGTTTTGCTGTTCGACAAAAAAATCAGCAACATCCGCGACCTGTTGCCTGTTTTGGAACAAGTGGCAAAAGCCAGCCGTCCGCTCTTGATTATCGCTGAAGACGTAGAAGGCGAAGCCTTGGCGACTTTGGTGGTGAACAACATTCGCGGCATTCTGAAAACCGTTGCCGTTAAAGCTCCGGGCTTCGGCGACCGCCGCAAAGCGATGCTGCAAGACATCGCCATCCTGACCGGCGGCGTGGTAATTTCCGAAGAAGTCGGCCTGTCTCTGGAAAAAGCGACTTTGGACGACTTGGGTCAAGCCAAACGCATCGAAATCGGTAAAGAAAACACCACCATCATCGACGGCTTCGGCGACGCAGCCCAAATCGAAGCGCGTGTTGCCGAAATCCGCCAACAAATCGAAACCGCAACCAGCGAATACGACAAAGAAAAACTGCAAGAGCGTGTGGCTAAATTGGCAGGCGGCGTGGCAGTGATCAAAGTCGGTGCCGCTACCGAAGTGGAAATGAAAGAGAAAAAAGACCGCGTGGAAGACGCGTTGCACGCTACCCGCGCAGCCGTTGAAGAAGGCGTGGTTGCAGGCGGCGGCGTAGCCCTGTTGCGTGCCCGTGCTGCTTTGGAAAACCTGCACACCGGCAATGCTGACCAAGATGCAGGCGTACAAATCGTATTGCGCGCCGTTGAGTCTCCGCTGCGCCAAATCGTTGCCAACGCAGGCGGCGAACCTAGCGTAGTCGTGAACAAAGTGCTGGAAGGCAAAGGCAACTACGGTTATAACGCTGGCAGCGGCGAATACGGCGATATGATTGAAATGGGCGTACTCGACCCCGCCAAAGTAACCCGCTCCGCGCTGCAACACGCCGCGTCTATCGCCGGCCTGATGCTGACCACAGACTGCATGATCGCTGAAATCCCTGAAGAAAAACCTGCTATGCCTGACATGGGCGGCATGGGTGGTATGGGCGGCATGATGTAAGAAATGCCGTCTGAAGCCTTCAGACAACAAGCCGCACGGTCAACGCCGTGCGGTTTTTTTTGCGAATAAGTGCGGCTAAGGCGCAAACCTTAAAATTGCCAACGCCGTTCTTTGCATTTTTGTTTTTTGATACGCGCGCTTTTGTTTTATTTCCCGCCATCCCAAAAACGAAGAGCGGCAGGAATTTATCGGAAAAACAGCAACCTTTCCGCTGTCATTCCCGCGAAAGCGGGAATCTAGGTTCGTCCGGTTTCGGTTATTTCCGATAGATTCCTGCCGTGTTGGGGTTCTGGATTCCCGCCTGCGCGGGAATGACGGGACTTTAGGTTTCTGTTTTTGTTTTTCTGTTTTTGTGGGGATGACGAATTTAAATATTGTAGGAATTTATCGGAAATTTAATATTCCACCATAGAAATTTATCGGAAAAACAGCAACCTTTCCGCCGTCATTCCCGCGAAAGCGGGAATCTAGGTTCGTCCGGTTTCGGTTATTTCTGATAGATTCCTGCCGCATTGTGTGTCTGGATTCCCGCCTGCGCGGGAATGACGGGACTTTAGGTTTTTGTTTTTCTGTTTTTGCGGGAATGACGGGGAAGTTGGCGGTTGTTTCTTATGGAGTGGTTTTTGTATTTGGATAAAAAATTTTTCGTTTTCAAGCCTTCACCGCTTGCCATCGGCGTTAAATTTTTTTACGATAAGCACATAGATTGTAAACAATCGGCCACAAGCCGGTTTGTTTTTTCAGAA
The DNA here is from genome assembly GCF_958267435.1 of Neisseria benedictiae. Taxonomy (NCBI): domain Bacteria; kingdom Pseudomonadati; phylum Pseudomonadota; class Betaproteobacteria; order Neisseriales; family Neisseriaceae; genus Neisseria; species Neisseria benedictiae. The sequence goes on along the minus strand of NZ_CATQFV010000071.1, from coordinate 14,668 downwards.
GACATTATCCCTGTCAGACGCTGTTTCTATATATTTTGCCTATAACGGCTTGTTTTTAATAAATAACTCAAGAGGTATCAACGTGTCTGATTCCAAAACGAAAGAACGCGCCACATTCGGCACGCGCCGCGCGTTTATGATTGCCGCCATCGGGTCCGCCGTCGGCTTGGGCAATATTTGGCGTTTCCCCTATATTGCTTTTGAAAACGGCGGCGGCGCGTTCATCCTGCCCTATCTGGTCGCGCTTCTGACGGCGGGCATCCCGCTGCTGCTGCTCGATTATGCCATCGGCCACCGTTACCGTGGTTCTGCGCCCTTGGCTTTCCGCCGCCTCGGACGATGGTTTGAGCCTGTGGGCTGGTGGAACGTGATGACCAATATCGTCATCTGCATCTATTACGCGGTGATTATCGGTTGGGCGGCAAGCTATACCTATTATTCGGTCAACGCTGCCTGGGGTGCGGATCCGCAGGGTTTTTTCTTTAAGGACTTCCTGCAAATGGCGGGACCGGAAGCCTTGGGTTTGGATTTTGTCGGCAAAGTGGCCGGTCCTTTGGCGGGCGTGTGGGTTTTTACCGCCGCCATTATGGCTTTGGGCGTGCAAAAGGGCGTGGCGCGCGCCTCGTCGTTCTTTATGCCGCTGCTTTTGGTGATGTTTTTGATTATGGTCGGCATTTCGCTGACGCTGCCGGGTGCGGCAAAGGGCTTGGACGCATTGTTTACGCCCGACTGGTCGAAACTCGCCGATTCCAAGGTCTGGGTGGCGGCATACGGGCAGATTTTCTTTTCGCTTTCCATCTGCTTCGGCATTATGGTTACCTATTCTTCTTATTTGAAGAAAAAAACCGACTTGGGCGGAACGGGGCTGGTGGTCGGTTTTGCCAACAGCAGCTTTGAACTGCTCGCGGGTATCGGCGTGTTTGCCGCATTGGGCTTTATGGCGCAGGCGGGCGGTAAGGCGGTTAATGAAGTTGCCTCCGGCGGCATCGGTTTGGCGTTTATCGCCTTTCCGACCATTATCAACCAGGCACCGATGGGCTGGCTGATCGGCATATTGTTTTTCGGTTCGCTGGTGTTCGCCGGCGTTACGTCGATGATTTCCATCCTTGAAGTGATTGTGGCGGCGATTCAGGACAAGCTGAACATCGGGCGCGTCAACGCCACGCTGCTGGTCTGCATTCCGATGGGCATTGTTTCCACGCTGCTGTTCGGTACGGCGACGGGGCTGCCGGTTTTGGACGTGATGGACAAATTCGTCAACACCTACGGCATTGTGGCATCTGGTTTCTTGTATGTTTTGGCGATTATCGTATTCCGCAGGCTGCTGGAGTTGCGCAGGCACCTGAATGCCTTGTCCTCCATTCGTGTCGGCGGCTTGTGGACGGCCTGCGTCGTGTTTACCGTCGTGATGCTCGGCTATATGCTGTATCAGGACACCGCCGGATTGTTGGAGAAAAACTACGGCGATTATCCGGATGGTTTCCTCAATATTTTCGGCTGGGGGATGTCGGCGGCATTGGTCGTGTTCGGACTGCTGCTTTCGCTGCTGCCGTGGAAACACGGTCAGGATTTTAATGTCAAAGACGAACACGAACATGAACAAGGAGAAGAAAAATGAGTACTTCCGCCATTGTGATGATGATTGTCTCAATCGTGATAATCTGGGGAGGTCTGCTGCTTTCCCTGTTAAGGCTGCCGGAAGAGTAAGCCTTTAGAGCGTTAAAAATGCCGTCTGAACTGTTTCAGACGGCATTTGCCTTTACGGCTGCCATTCGCGTTCCACCTTGCCCGACGCATCCAAAGTTTGCGCTCGGATGATATGCCCGTCCCGGTACAGGATGCGCGTCCGCAATATGCCCTGTTCGGTATAGCCTTGCGACCAGCCTTGCGCCACGCCGTTTTCAACCGGCGTGTGCGAATGCAGTTTGCCGTTTGGGTGGTAAATATCGACAAAGCGGTCGAACACGCCGTTTTTGACGATGCTTTTCAATACGCGCCCGTTTGAGGCGCGGGTGCTAAATGCACCGTCCGGCGTGCCTGAAGGCGGACGGCTGTATGGGTTGGCGGGTTGGATGGGCGCGGCAGGCGGCAGTTTGTAAAGCGGGGTTTGTGCGGCGGGCAGGCCGGAACAGCCCGCCGAAAGGAGGGTGGCGGACAAAGCGGCAAGCAGGAGGATAATCGGGGCGTGTTTCATTTCAATTCCTTAGATATTGCACCCCATAACAGGGGCGCGTAATTTTTTTCAACCATTCCCTTCGGCAGCCCTGCGCGCCGGGGATTTGTTGCGTCGTCATTTGAAAACAGGCTGTGTTTGAATATTCCGCCGATGCGGCCCTAAGATGTAACTTTAAACGGATAATGCCGTCTGAACCGCTTCAGACGGCATTTTGATGTTCGGCTTGCAGGCAGGCGAGTTCGTTTGCCATTTGCTGTTCTAAGGTTTCGCGTCGGCGGATGAGTCGGTATTCGTTGCCGTCTACCAATACCTCCGCCGCACGGTTGCGCGCGTTGTAATTGCTCGCCATACTGGCCCCATATGCGCCCGCGCTGCGGATAAGCAGCAAATCGCCTTCTTCGCAGGCGATGGTGCGGTCTTTGCCGAGGAAGTCGCCGGTTTCACAAATCGGGCCGACGATGTTGGCGGTCAGCGGCGCGATGTTTTTTGGTTCTACCGCTTCGATGTGATGGTAAGCATCATATAGGGCGGGGCGCATCAAATCGTTCATCGCCGCATCGACCATCACAAAGTTTTTCTCTTCACCGTGTTTGACAAACTCGACGCGTGTCAGCAGCGAACCTGAGTTGCCGACCAAGCTGCGGCCTGGCTCAAGAATAAGTTTCAGACGGCGTGTCCCCATCAGTTTTTGAACCGCTTGGGCATACGCGCCCAAATCGGGCACTTTTTCGTCTTGGTAAACAATGCCGACGCCGCCGCCCAAGTCCAAGTGTTCCAACACAATGCCTTCGGCGGCAAGCGCGTCAACCAAAATCAAAATGCGTTCGCAGGCTTCGACCAGCGGGCTTAAGTCGGTCAGTTGCGAACCGATGTGGCAGTCGATGCCGATGATTTTCAAATTGGGCTGTTGTGCGGCATGGCGGTAGGCTTCGAGCGCGTCGGCATAAGCAATGCCGAATTTGTTGGCTTTCAGGCCGGTGGAGATGTAGGGATGGGTTTTGGCATCGACATCGGGGTTGACGCGCAGGGAGACGGGCGCGGTTTTACCCAAACGCGCGGCAACCTTTTGAATGCGGTCGATTTCGGGGATGCTTTCCATATTGAAGCATTTCACGCCTGCATTCAGCGCGAACTCGATTTCCGCCTCGCTTTTGCCCACGCCTGAAAATATGGTTTTTGCCGCATCGCCGCCTGCCGCCAAAATGCGCGCGAGTTCGCCGCCGGACACAATGTCGAAACCGCTCCCCAAAGAAGCAAAGTGTTTGATAATGCTCAGATTGCCGTTTGCCTTGACGGCGTAACAGACGAGCGGGTTTAAAGCGGCAAAGGCGGTTTGGTAGTGTTCAAATGCTTCGGTCAGCGCGGATTGGCTGTACACATAAAGTGGCGTGCCGAATGCTTCGGCAAGGCGGGGGTAGGGGACTTGTTCGCAAAATAGGGTCATGTTTTCGTTTTCATTTTTGGGTTTGTGGAGCGGATTGCGGTTTGCTTTGAAGTTGCAAACCGGTTTGGATTACGCCGAAACGCGCCTTGTCGCCTTCTTTGGGCAGGTAGAGGTCGCCTTTGTAACCGCAGGCTGAGAGCAGGAGGGCGGTTGCCGCCGCAAAAAATACGCCGTATTTCATCGGTAAACTTCCTTCATAAGCGCGAATGTGGCAAGATTCGGTATCTTAAACAAAAAACACGCAAAAAGCTATGATGACCGAAAGCGAGTTTATCCGCGCGAGCGAAGCATTATTTGAACACATCGAAGACCAAATCGACGAAAACGGCTGGGATTTCGACTGCCGGTTTGCCGGAAACGTCCTGACCATCGAAGCCGGAGACGGCACGCAAATCATCGTCAACCGCCACACGCCCAATCAGGAATTGTGGATTGCCGCAAAAAGCGGCGGCTACCATTTCGCCGAGCAAAACGGCAAATGGCTGGCAACGCGAGACGGACGCGATTTTTATGATGTTTTAAACGAAGCCCTGAGTGCGGCTTCGGGCGAAGCGGTGGCAATTGCCGAATTGTAATTTGAGAGTGATCACAAAGAGAGCGTTACCCAATGGCACAATTACCGCTATATCTGACTTCCGAAATCAAAGATTTTACTGTCGGCACGCCCGAAGTTTTACAATCATTTTTCGAACATGTCCCTTATGGCGTCGTCTTTGAAGACGACGGCGACACAGGCTACTTTTATGCTGCCTCGAAAGATGGGATTTTGGATGCTTTGCACATCTACAATGTCGAAGATGTATCCGACAAACATATCCCCAATCATGTCTTGATTTTATGGGATGATGCCTGCACCATAGCCGCATTGTGTGTCAACGACTACATTCATGCCGTCTATGATTTTGTCGAACAGGCAGGATATTGCCGCAACGGCTTCCCTGAGGCACACGGAGAATGGCTGAAAGTCACAGACCGCGTCTTGGACGATGAATTGCTGGACAAACTCCTCTCCCGAAAATCTACATAACCCGCACAAAAGGATACCCAAATGCCACTACTAGACAGTTTCAAAGTCGACCACACCCGTATGCACGCCCCCGCCGTACGCGTGGCGAAAACCATGACCACGCCCAAAGGCGACACCATTACCGTATTCGACCTGCGCTTTTGCGTTCCCAACAAAGAAATCCTGCCTGAAAAAGGCATACACACGCTGGAGCATTTGTTTGCAGGCTTTATGCGCGACCACTTGAACGGAAACGGCGTGGAAATCATCGACATTTCCCCGATGGGCTGCCGCACCGGTTTTTATATGAGTTTGATTGGTACGCCTTCCGAACAGCAGGTCGCCGACGCATGGCTCGCCTCGATGCAGGATGTGGGCAATGTCAAAGACCAAAGCAAAATTCCCGAATTGAACGAATACCAATGCGGCACCTATCTGATGCACTCGCTTGCCGAAGCGCAGCAAATCGCGCAAAACGTGTTGGCGCGCAAAGTGGCGGTTAACCGAAACGACGATTTGGCTTTGGATGAAAGCCTGCTGAACGCTTAATCTGTTTTGAAATGCCGTCTGAAAGTCAGAATCTGTCTTCAGACGGCATTTTGTTTTCCGACAGTTTATAAACTGTCGTTATTTCTTGACAGAAACAACGACCTTATTTATTTGAAACGATTGGAGGACATGATTATGGGTTTTTGGGATAGCGCGGCAAAAGCAGCAAAAGCAGTAGGCGAGGGAATGATTGAAGCAGCCAATGAGCATAAGGCGTTGAAAATGGAATATGCGGAGAAATCAAGTGAGGAGCTGCATGAAATCGTAAAGAGTGATGGTTTTTTTAAAAATTCCACACGAGAGAAAGGTGCAGCTTATGCTGTTTTAAAAGAGCGTGGCAAGATGTGAACAGGAAACGGCGGCATTTGCCGCTGTTTTTTTATTGGTAGGAGTCCGTCCAAATATCAGGGCAAGGTTTCAGACGGCATCGAAGATTGCTATGATATAGTGGCTTGACTTTAAACCGGTACGGCGTTGCCTCGCCCTGATCCAAAGTTAAACCACCATAACATTCCCATCATCCTTCCAAACGGAATCTGAAATGTCCGACCACCGCCTCGACACTGCACTCCGCCATTCCCTGTTCCTTGCCCGCCAGCTCGACAACGGCAAACTCAAGCCTGAAATTTTCCTGCCCATGTTGGACAAGGTTTTGACTGAAGCGGATTTCCAAGCCTTTGCCGACTGGGACACAATCCGCGCGGAAGAAAACGAGGAAGAATTGGCGCGGCAGTTGCGCGAGTTGCGCCGTTATGTGGTGTCGCAGATTATCGTGCGCGATATCAACCGCATCAGCGATTTGAACGAAGTAACCCGTACGATTACGCTGTTTGCCGATTTTGCCGTCAATACCGCGTTGGACTTTGCCTACGCCTATTATCGGGACATGTACGGCACGCCGATCGGGCGTTATACCAAATCGCCGCAGCATTTGAGCGTGGTGGCGATGGGCAAGGCGGGAGGCTATGAGTTGAACGTGTCTTCCGACATCGATTTGATTTTCATCTATCCCGAATCGGGCGATACCGACGGCAGGCGCGAACGCGGCAATCAGGAATTTTTCACCAAAGTCGGGCAGAAACTGATTGCGCTGCTGAATGACATCACCGCCGACGGGCAGGTGTTCCGCGTCGATATGCGGCTGCGGCCGGACGGCGATTCGGGCGCGCTGGTGTTGAGTGAAACCGCGCTGGAGCAATACCTGATTACGCAGGGGCGCGAATGGGAGCGCTACGCGTGGTGCAAAGGCCGCGTGGTTACGCCGTATCCGAACGACATCAAATCGCTGGTGCGCCCTTTCGTGTTCCGCAAATATCTGGATTACGGCGCGTATGAGGCGATGCGGAACCTGCACCGCCAAATCCGCAGCGAAGTCAGCAAAAAAGGCATGGCGGACAACATCAAACTCGGCGCGGGCGGCATCCGCGAAGTCGAATTTATCGCCCAGATTTTTCAGATGATACGCGGCGGGCAAATGCGCGCGCTGCAACTGAAAGGTACGCAGGAAACGCTGAAAAAACTTGCCGAAACCGGGATCATGCCGTCTGAAAACGTCGAAACCCTGCTCGCCGCCTACCGCTTCCTGCGCGACGTCGAACACCGCCTGCAATACTGGGACGACCGGCAAACCCAAACCCTGCCGACCTCGCCCGAACAGCGGCAACTGCTCGCCGAAAGCATGGGTTTCGACAGTTATGTCGCTTTTTCAGACGGCCTCAATGTGCATCGGAACAAAGTCAATCGGTTGTTCAACGAAATTCTAAGCGAACCCGAAGAACAAACGCAAAGCAACAGCGAATGGCAATGGGTTTGGCAGGACAAGCCCGACGAAGAAGAGCGGCAAGGTCGTCTGAAAGAACACGGGTTCGATGCCGAAACCATCGCCGCAAGGCTCGACCAAATCCGGCACGGCCATAAATACCGCCATCTCTCCGCACACGCCCAGCCGCGTTTTGACGCCATTGTGCCGCTGTTCGTACAAGCGGCGGCAGAGCAACCCAATCCGACCGATACATTAATGCGGCTGTTTGATTTCCTCGAAAACATCAGCCGCCGCTCCGCCTATCTCGCCTTCCTCAACGAACATCCGCAAACCTTGGCGCAACTGGCGCAGATTATGAGCCAAAGCTCATGGGTGGCGGCGTATCTGAGCAAATATCCGATTCTGCTGGACGAACTCATCAGCGCCCAGCTTTTGGATACCGCATTCGACTGGCAAGCCCTCGCCGCCGCCCTTTCAGACGACCTCAAAGCCTGCGGCGGCGACACCGAAGCGCAAATGGACACCCTACGCCGCTTCCAGCACGCCCAAGTCTTCCGCCTCGCCGTCCAAGACCTCGCCGGACTGTGGACGGTAGAATTCCTCTCCGACCAACTCTCTGCTCTCGCCGACACCATCCTCGCCGCCGCTCTGCCGTGCGCGTGGGCGGACATGCCCAAAAAACACCGCGACACCCCTCAATTCGCCGCCGTCGGCTACGGCAAACTCGGCGGCAAAGAACTCGGCTACGCCTCCGATCTCGACCTCGTCTATCTCTACGACGATCCCCATCCCGACGCAGGCGACGTGTACAGCCGCCTCGCGCGCCGCCTGACCAACTGGCTTTCCGCCGCCACCGGCGCAGGCAGCCTCTACGAAACCGACCTGCGCCTGCGCCCCAACGGCGACGCCGGCTTCCTCGCCCACAGCATCGCCGCCTTCGAGAAATACCAGCGCGAAAACGCATGGACATGGGAACACCAGTCCCTCACCCGCGCCCGTTTCATCTGCGGCACACCCGAAATTCAGACGGCCTTTGACCACATCCGTACCGAAATCCTCACCGCCGAGCGCGACCACACCGCCTTGGCAGGCGAAATCATCGAAATGCGCGAAAAAATGTTCCCCACCCATCCGCCGGTTGACAGCAACGTCAAATACGCGCGCGGCGGAGTGGTCGACGTCGAATTTATCGTCCAATATCTCATCCTTGCCCATGCCCGAAAATATCCGCAACTTCTCGACAACTACGGCAACATCGCCCTCTTAAACATCGCCGCCGACTGCGAACTCATCGACAAAACCCTCGCCGAACAAAGCCGCACCGCCTACCGCTTCTACCGCCAGCAACAGCACAACACCAAATTGCGCAACGCGGCAAAAACCGAAGTAAGCGACGAATTACTGTCCCATTACGGCAATGTCAGGAAATTGTGGTGGGAAGTGTTCGGGGAGGAAGCCAAAACGCTTTGAGCTTAAAGCAAGTTCAGATAAGAACGCCCATGCCGCAAGGGCATTCGATACGACAGAAACGCACTGTAGCGGCGGGTTTCACACCCGCCCAAACTACGTCCGTTCCGACATCTTCCAAGCGACCGTAAAAAATGCCGTCTGAAAGCCGAACCGTCGGACTTCAGACGGCATTTGCTATAATCACGGCTGTTTTTGATTGTTTTTCGGGGGTTTTATGTCGGATAACGTTCCAACGATTGCGGCAGTCGCTACCGCACCAGGGCGCGGCGGCGTGGGCGTGATACGCATATCGGGGAAAAACCTGCTGCCGATGGCAGAGGCTTTGTGCGGGAAAACGCCCAAGCCGCGCGTGGCAACCTATGCTGATTTTACGGACGCGGACGGACAGGCAATCGACAGCGGGCTTTTGCTGTTTTTTGCCGCACCGGCAAGTTTTACGGGCGAAGATGTCATCGAGCTTCAGGGACACGGCGGGCCGGTGGTGATGGATATGCTGCTGAACCGCTGTTTGGAACTGGGCGCGCGCCTTGCCGAACCGGGCGAGTTTACGAAGCGTGCGTTTTTAAACGACAAACTGGACTTGGCACAGGCGGAAGGCGTGGCGGATTTGATTGACGCATCCAGCCGTTCGGCGGCGCGTCTGGCGTTGCGCTCGCTCAAGGGCGATTTTTCGCGGCGGATACACGGTTTGGTCGAAGATTTGATTACCTTGCGGATGCTGGTCGAAGCGACGCTGGATTTTCCCGAGGAAGACATTGATTTTCTCGAAGCGGCAGACGCACGCGGCAAATTGGACGGCTTGCGCCGCGCCGTGGATGATGTGCTTGCCAACGCGCAGCAGGGCGCGATTTTGCGCGAAGGTCTGAATGTCGTATTGGTCGGCGCGCCGAATGTGGGCAAGTCCAGCCTGTTGAACGCGTTGGCTGGCGACGAAGTGGCGATTGTTACCGATATTGCCGGAACGACGCGCGACGCGGTCAGGGAACGTATCCTGATTGACGGCGTGCCGGTGCATATTGTCGATACGGCAGGTTTGCGCGAGACGGACGACGTGGTCGAACGCATCGGCATCGAACGCAGCCGCAAGGCGGTATCCGAAGCCGATGTCGCGCTGGTGTTGGTCGATCCGCGCGAGGGTTTGAATGAAAAGACGCGGATGATTTTGGACGCGCTGCCGCCGGAGTTGAAACGCATCGAAATCCACAGCAAATCCGATTTGCACGCACACGTGGCAGGCGGGTTCGGTACGGGCGCGGAAACCGTCATCGCGCTGTCGGCGAAAACCGGCGACGGCTTGGACGCGCTGAAACGGACGCTGTTGCGCGAGGCCGGTTGGCAGGGCGAAAGCGAAGGGCTGTTTTTGGCGCGGACGCGGCACGTCAACGCACTCAAAGCGGCGCAGGAAGAATTGTCGCTGGCGGCATTGTGCGGCAACCATCAAATCGAGCTGTTTGCCGAACACTTGCGGCTGGCGCAGGTCGCGTGCGGCGAAATCACGGGCGAGTTTACGGCGGACGACCTGCTCGGCGTGATTTTTTCGAGGTTTTGTATCGGAAAATAAACGGATCGAAAGCACCGGGGCAGTGTCCGGCTGAACATTCCGTTATCCCATAAAAACGGTAATCCGATCCGTTCGGTTTTAGTTTTTTGAATTTCGGGCAACGCTTGAATCTTCATTCCGCGCAGGCGGAAATTATCGGCGCGGTACGGCAACTTTTTTCAATATGAAAAGACCGTTATTCCTGTAAAAACAAAAAAATCAAAAACAGAAAATTGAAATATCGTCATTCCCGCGCAGACGGGAATCCAGCCCCGTCGGCACGGTAACTTATCGGGAAAACGGTTTCTTTAGATGTTACGTCCTAGATTCCCGCTTGCGCTAGAATGACAGGATTAAAGTTTCAAAATTTATTCTAAATAACTGAAACTCAGCGAACTAGATTCCCACTTTCGTGGGAATGACGAATTTTAGGTTGCTGTTTTTGGTTTTCTGTCCTTGTGGGAATGATGAAATTTTGAGTTTTAGGAATTTATCGGAAAAAACAGAAACCGCTCCGCCGTCATTCCCGCGCAGGCGGGAATCCAGCCCCATCGGCACGGAAACTTATCGGGAAAACGGTTTCTTTAGATTTTATGTCCTAGATTCCCACTTTCGTGGGAATGACGGCGGAGGTTGCTGTTATTTCGGATAAGTTACTGCGGTTTTGGGTTTCCGGATTCCCGCCTGCGCAGGAATGACGGGATTTTGGTTTCAAAATTTATTCTAAATAACTGAAACTCAACGAACTAGATTCCCGCTTTTGCGGGAATGACGTGGTGCAGGTTTCCGTGCCGGTTTGAACCGGTGGGGATGGTGCGGGAATGACGGCGTAAAAGTGGGCTGTGGGGCGGGAATGGCGGGCTGTAGGGCAGGATGTAGGGTGGGCTTCAGCCCACCAACCCAACCCAACTGAACCAATCCGCCAATCCCATCATTTCCGCCGTTTTCAGACGGCATTGGTTTGTCGGCACAAGTCGGCGCGTAACGGCACAGGTAAGATTGGTGGAATGATTGGGTTGGTGGGCTGAAGCCCACCCTACAGCCTGCTCTATACATCTGCCTTATGTGAATACCTAAACCGTCATTCCCGCGCAGGCGGGAATCCAGGTTCGTTGAGTTTCAGTCATTTCCGATAAATTCTTGCAGCTTTGCGTTTCTAGATTCCCACTTTCGTGGGAATAACGGAGAGTTGCGGGATTGGGCTTGGTACAAGCCTGAAAGGGGGCGGCGGTGCGACCGTAAAAAATGCCGTCTGAAACCCAAATCATCGGGTTTCAGACGGCATTGGCACATCAGGAGCTTAGAACTTCGCTTCGATGGTGAAATTGTAGCTCCTGCCCGGCGAGGTAAAGCGTTGGATGCCGGCGTGGGTTTTGTTGTCAACGCGGTTGACCGTGCCGAACTCGCGGATGCTGCGTAAAGATTCCCAAGTGTAGTACTGCTTGTTGGTAATGTTGTACGCGGCGGCGCGGAGCGTAACCTGTTTGCCGATGTTGAGGTAGGCGGAAAGGTCGAACAGCGTATAGGCCTTGCTGTGTTTGGCATAAGGCCACGGGTTGTTCAAGTCGTCGTTGCTGTGTACGGTGTCGGACGGCTTTTTGGCGGCGGTGCGCGTGGCGTAGGCGTTGATGCCCCAGCGTTTGGAAGGCGCGTCATAGCCCAGGCTGTAAACCGCCGTCCACGGCGAAAGCGCGTTGATGGGCGTTTCTTTGCCGTTGTTTTGCGTTGCCTTGCCTTTGATGTAGCTGACGTTGAGGCCGGTGTGCAGCCCTTTGGGCAAACCGATACTGTCGAGGTTCCACGTGCCGTTAAACTCTATGCCTTTCACCCAGGCGGCGGTGCGGTTTTGGTTTTGCCAAACGGGCGTGCCGACCAATGCCGTGCCGTTTGAAAGCGGGGCGTAGCGTGGATTGTTTTTATCGTTTGACGAACCGCCCATATACGTCAATTCGATAAAGTCGCGGTATTTGGTTTTAAAGCCCGAGAGCTTGAAGTTGCCCGCCTTGCCGCTGCCCGCCAGACCCAATTCCCAGTTTTTGGCTTTTTCGGCTTTCAGTTCGGGATTGGCTTTCAGGTAGAAATCGGGGTGCGGGAACAAGAGCCAGGTTTCGTCCGAAGTCGGGGCGCGGAAGCCGGTGCTGTATTTTGCCAACAAGTGCAGATGCTTGGTAAACCGCCAGTCAAATCCCGTGCCGTAGCTGAAGCCGGCGTGCGCGCGTTCCGAACCCAAATGGGGAATCTGCATGCGGATGGCTTGGGGGTATTTCGGATCGTCTTTCGCGCTGCTGCTGTTTTTGTCGTAGCGTATGCCCGCGTTCAGACGGAAGCGGTCGTTGCCGCCCAATTGGAACGCATTGTTCCAATAGGCAAATTTATATTTCGACCGGTTTTCGATCAGCATCGTGATTCTGGTATCGCTGGTAGTGGGGATTTTGGGGTCGTACAGTTTTACGTCATAGCTGTCACTCAAGTTGGCATTGTCCCCCTTGCCGCCGCCCAAGCCGTATTGCGCCGCCCAAACGGCTTTGGAAAAGTCGAGTTGTTTTTCAAAATCGGCAGTCCATTGCGCGGTGTTTTGGCGGATGTGGCGGAACGAATGGTAAACCTCGCTGTTGATGCCCTTTGTATCGTAATCTTTCGGGATGTCCCAAGTCCAGGTGTCCATATCGATGCGTTGTTTGTCGTAACGCAGCTTGAGGCTGTCCCACGGGCCGTGTTCCAACTCGTTTTTGTATTCGACGCCGGTGCGGCGGCGGTAGCTCACGTCTTGGCGGTGGCGGTAGTCGCCCGTCGCGGGAAAGTAAATTGTACCCACCCACAAATTAGACAGCTCGTTGGTAAAACGGTCGGTGCGCGAGTCTTCAAAAATCCAGCCGATGCGGTTGCGGTCGTTGAAATTGTAGCCCAGCTTGAACAGGGTGCTTTTGTTTACCCATTCTTGCGGGTCGGGGCGGGAGCGGGCAACCCCTGCGGCTTCATAGTCCTGGTAACTGCTGAACGGTTTGTTTGGGTCGAAAACATATCCCTTGTTTTTAATGGGGACATCGCCCTCGGTCGAGCGGTTTTTGGTTTCTTTGCCGAAGCGGCGGGTATAAACCAATAAGGCATCCAAACCAAAGAGCCTGCCGGCGGCGGTGATGCTGCTGAACTTCTGGCTGTTTTTGCCGACGCTGCCGCCCTTTATCCCCAAATGGTAGGGCTTGCCTTCGGAAACATAATCGCTTGCGGATTTGGTTTGGTAATTGACTGCACCGCCCAATGCGCCGCTGCCGGATTTGAGCGAGTCCGCGCCTTTGGTGATGGTTACTTCCGAGAAGTTTTCCGGCTCGGAAGTGTTGCGGTTGGCGTTGAAGTTGCCGTATGCGCCGAACAATTCTTGGAAGGCTTCGGAAGAGCGGCTTTCCGCCTGCGCCAGCCCGTCAACGTTGATGGCGACGCGGTCTTTGTCGACACCGCGTATGGTAAAGCCGTTGGAGCCCGCCCTGCCGCCTTCGACGACGGAAATGCCGGGGTCGTAGCGCACCAGGTCGTGTTCGTCGTTGACCAAGAGCTTGTCTAAGGTTTTTCGGCGGATTTTTTCTTCGCCGAGTTTTTGGGTTTTGTGCGTGCCGGTAACGGTGATTTCGTTCAGCGTTCGGGCGGACTGCGGCGCGGGGTCTGCCGCAAAGGCGGGAAACGCTTGGGCGATGGCGGCGGCAGCCAATACGGGCTTGAAGGGGAAGGGCATAAGAAAACCTTTTTTAAAAGCGGATGGATTATTATTTTTTGAGATGGTCGGTACTCATATCAGTGGTTTCATTAGGTTTTTTTTCATAACTCACGCCGCCGAATACGGTATCGAGGGAGCGGTCGTCTTGAAAAGTGATTTTGCCGCCTATGCTGGTTTCGCTGTCGCGGTAGCCGTTGAATTTGCCAAAAAACTTGCCTTCCAAGTTGCCGGTTTTGCCGCCGGAGGTGGCAGTGCCGGAAAAGTTCAGACCGTCAATCATTGCGTCTTTAATTTCCACATCCGGTCCGTAATCGCTGTTGCCGCGGATTTCGCCTGCCAGTTTGTTGCTGTTGAAATTGGCGGTAATAAAGGAAAGGACGGGGGTGTTTTCATAACCGTAATAAATGCTGCCTTTGGGCGGCGTATAAGAGGAGGTAACAAATTGCCCGTTTCTGACGCGGATGCCCCAAACCTGATAAGTGATTTTGCCTTTGGTTTCGGGTGTGGTGCTGCCGACAGACTCCGGCGTTTTGCCGACGGGGAAGCCGCCGGCGAAGAGGTCGATTTTGCCGTTGGGGCCTATCCACGCCCCGAATTTCATATAATCCTGCTTGGTGATTTCTGCGAAATCGTTAGCCCCGGATTCGCTGCAACAGATAAAGATGCGGCTGCCGTCGGCAAGCCGCTGGCCGGCGTGGCGGTCGGGCATTTTGAAATCGGGGGTTTCGTTGCTGGGGGGTATTATGGGGTCGGCGTAGGTTGAAAGGGCGTATTGCGCGCCGCCGGGTGTTTTGAAGATGAATGATGTTTCTTTGATTTTGTAGTCGGGGAAAGGTTCTTTTTCTACTTCCCGCTGCTGAATGGAAATGCCGGATGTGCTTCCGGTGCCGGCGGTGTTGATGTTTTTAATGTTGCCGTTATCGCTTGATAACGTTACCTCGCCGGCGGTCAGCGGCGTGGCGGTGGGGATGGACACGGGGACGTGCGGTTCGGCTACCCCCCCCCCCCCCGC
>NZ_CATQFV010000070.1:0-21921 GCF_958267435.1 Neisseria benedictiae | reverse complement strand
AACCCCCCCCCCCCCCCCCCCGCCATACCGTACTTGCAGGCGGCGGCTTGGGGCAGATCTACGCCGCCACCACCACGCCGCCCGAATGCACGGGCGACGCTATCGCCATGGCGATACGCGCAGGCTGCGCAGTCGAAAACCTCGAATTTATCCAATTCCACCCCACAGGCTTGGCAAGTCCGTCTGAAAACGGCCGCACCTTCCTGATTTCCGAAGCCGTGCGCGGCGAAGGCGGCATCCTGACCAACCAATCGGGCGAACGGTTTATGCCGCATTACGACCGCCGCGCCGAACTCGCACCGCGCGACATCGTTGCCCGCGCCATCGCCGCCGAAATCGCCAAGCAAACGCAAGACTTCGTCTCACTCGACATCAGCCGCCAACCCGCAGCATTCGTCCGTCAGCATTTCCCGTCCATCCATCGGCACTGCCTGTCCCAATGCGGCTTGGACATCACGCGCCAAGCCATCCCCGTCCGTCCCGTGCAACACTACACCTGCGGCGGCATCCAAACCGACCCCAGCGGCAGAACCTCCCTGCCGCAGCTCTACGCCTTAGGCGAAACAGCCTGCACCGGCTTGCACGGAGCCAACCGCCTCGCCAGCAACTCCCTGCTCGAATGCGTCGTTACCGCCAGACTTGCCGCCCAAACCATCGCGGACGGACAAGCGTTCCAAACCGCACCGTCCCCAAGGTCGTCTGAAAGCCCCTCCGCCGAAGCAGGCATCTTTTCAGACGGCATCCAAAGCGCATTCAGCCGCCCCGTCCTGCAAACGTTCAACCAACGCCATCTAGGCATCCTACGCAACGATACCGGCTTGCGCCGCGCCATCACCCAACTGCGGCTTTGGAAGCAAAACCAAGCCGAGCCGCACACCGCGTCCGAATACGAAAACCGCAACCTGCTCGAATGCAGCCTCGCCGTCGCCCAAGCCGCATACGCAAGGCGGCAAAACATCGGCGCGCATTTTAATAGTGATTGTTAAGGTTGACTGGTCAGAAAAAATCGTTCAAATAAATTTGAATAGCATGGTTGAGAAATTAGCATTCAGTTTTTATGGTTGCGTAAGTTGGGTTATCAATCTGTTCTATAGTGGATTAACAAAAATCAGGACAAGGCAACGAAGCCGCAGACAGTACAAATAGTACGGCAAGGCGAGGTAACGCCGTACTGGTTTAAATTTAATCCACTATTACCGATACCCATGCTTTGGGCACTGTAGCTGCTTTCGTTGCGGATGTCTTCAAAGCTGAAACTGCGGGCGGTGAGTTCGTTGTGGTCTTTGTCTGCGGCAGAAGCGATGGCACCGCCTTTGAGCCGGACACCGTCGGCTGTGATGTGGTAGCCGCCTTCGCCGGCAAAGAGGCCGCTCTGGCTGCCGACGTTAAAAGACAGCCTGGATATTTTTCAGACTGTCTTTTTGAAGAGATGAAAGTTATTTGTTTCTCAATATCTCAATAAGGGCGGCTTTGGACTGGTAGAAGTCCAAATCAAATAATGAAATGCCTAAATGTTTGCAATATTCTTCGATCATCTCCACAGTCAGCCTGTTTTTTTTGAGTCTTTCGGTATATTTTTCTGTCTGTTCAAACGGCAGCGGCGTGCCATATTCCATAAACTCGACACGACTGGTTTCTTTATGCAGCATAACATTTCTGGTTTCGCAGTCATGACGGGAAACCTGTTTGCTGCCCTCATACAGGGTAAATGAGACCGCACCGAATTCGTCTTTGCCAAAATATGGACGTAAATACATAGTCAATAATCTGATTTTCCACAGCAAGGCTTCATACGGCACACTTGAAAAGTCTGTGCCGTTCCGGTTATTACCTATTAGCAATGACCAATCAGACTGCGTTTCCAACAATAAATATTTGGATGATCCGGTAATCTCAAGCGGATTCAAGAAATCCAATTTCTGACTGAGGGTATACTCCTCATCCAAATACGATAGTTTCGGTTTTAGATTTTGATAAAAATCACTTAAATCCATACGTCTTTTTAGATAAAGATCCAGTGCTTTTTCAAATGGCGCGCCAATAAAATAAAACTGTTTCAGGCTCGGATGGCCGTCTCTTGCAAGAAAAAAATCTTTGTTTACATTCATAATTTAATCCACGGTTCTTAAAATTACAATAGCATCTGGATCATTACTCAATGCTCTTGAAAAGCAGAAAGGTCGTCTGAAACACTGTTCAGACGGCCTTTTTACTTCCCTGACACTTTATCTGACGCGTTTTACCTGCCCGACTGTGCCCACACGTTTTGCAGGTAGGCGTAGGTCAGCTCGGCGGTGCCGGAGACCAGCGCGATATCGCTGCCCAAGTCTTCGGCTTTGCCCACGCCGACGGGCAAAGCGTCGGCGGCTTTAATGGCGGCGACGCCGGCTGCGGCGTCTTCAATGCCGATGCATTGGCGGATGTCCGCGCCCGCGCCCTCGGCGGCGGCGAGGAAGATGTCGGGGGCGGGTTTGGAATGCGCGACGGCGGCAGGGTCGGCGACGGTGTCGAAGAAGTGGGTCAGCCCCATGCGTTCCAGTAGGAACGGGCCGTTTTTACTGGCGGACGCGAGGGCGATTTTTTTGCCGTTTGCCCTCAATGCTTCCAGCAGGGGCAAAATGCCGGGGTACACGTCTTCGGGTTTGACTGCCTGAATCATCTCGACGTAGTTGTCGTTTTTGCGGCGGGTCAGTTCGGCGAACTCGGCTTCGCTGACGGTTTTGCCGCCGTGCGCGAGGATGCGTTTGAGCGAATCGTCGCGCGACACGCCTTTGAGCTGCTCGTTAAATTTGCGGTCGATGCTGATGCCCAGTTCTTCGGCGAGCTTTTTCCATGCGTGGTAGTGGTATTCGGCGGTGTCGGTGATGACGCCGTCGAGGTCAAAAAGCACTGCAGTGAAAGTCATTTTGCATCCTCCTTATTTTTCTAACGCAACGGTGTGGCTGCCGTTGAGCGTGATGTCTTTGCCGTATACCTGCAATTCGAGCGGCTCGCCTTTGAGCAGGGTGAAGACGACGTTTTCTTTGCCGACGGCGACCTTAATCAGACGGCCGCGGTAGTTGATGTGGAAGGCATAGCCTGTCCACGCACTCGGCAGGAACGGGGCGAAGCTGAGTTTGCCGCCCCAGGTTTTCATTTGGGCGAAACCTTGGACGATGGCGAGCCACGAGCCGGTCATGGAGGTGATGTGCAGGCCGTCTTCGGTGTCGTTGTTGTAGTTGTCCAAGTCCAGGCGGGCGGTGCGCCGGTACATTTCCACGGCTTTTTCTTCTTTGCCCAGTTCGGCGGCAAGGATGGCGTGGATACATGGAGACAACGAGCTTTCATGCACGGTCATCGGTTCGTAGAAGTCGAAGTTGCGGCGTTTTTCGTCGATATTGAAACGGTCGCCGAAGAAGTAGATACCTTGCAACACGTCCGCCTGCTTGATGAAGGGCGAACGCAGGATTTTGTCCCACGACCATTTCTGGTTGAGCGGCAAATCGTCGGGCGAAAGCGCGGACACGGGGCGGATGTCTTTATCAAGGAAGCCGTCGTGTTGGACGAATACGCCGAGTTCTTCGTCATGCGGACGGTACATATTCGCGCTGATGTCCGCCCATTTTTCCAACTCGGCGGCACGCACGTTCAAATCCGGACGCGGGTATTTCGCCAAGGCTTCGCGGGTGTAGTCCAATACCCATGCGGCGAGGGTGTTGGTGTACCAGTTGTTGTTGATGTTGTTTTCGTATTCGTTCGGGCCGGTTACGCCGTGAATCATGTATTTGCCGTTGCGTTTGGAGAAGTGGACGCGGTCCGCCCAGAAGCGGGACACTTCGACCAAGACTTCCAAGCCTTCTTTGGCAAGATAGCCCTCGTCGCCGGTGTAGTTGGTGTAGTTGTAGATGGCGTAAGGAATCGCGCCGTTGCGGTGGATTTCCTCGAAGGTGATTTCCCATTCGTTGTGGCACTCGATACCCGTAAACGTTACCATCGGATAGAGTGCGCCCGCCAAGCCCTGTTCGCGCGCGTTGTGCTGCGCCTGCGGCAGTTGGTTGCGGCGGTATTGCAGCAGGTTGCGGGTAACTTCAGGTTCTGCTAGTGCGAGGTAGAGCGGCACTGCGTAGGCTTCGGTGTCCCAATAGGTCGCGCCGCCGTATTTTTCGCCGGTAAAGCCTTTCGGGCCGATGTTCAGACGCGCGTCTTCGCCGTAGTAGGTGGAGAACAGTTGGAACAGATTGAAACGGATGCCTTGCTGCGCTTCGTCGTTGCCTTCGATGACCACGTCGGCGATTTCCCAACGGTGCAGCCAGCCTGCTTTGTGCGCGTCCAGCAAGGTTTCAAACGCAACGCCTGCGATTTTTTCCGACAAGGCGCGGCCTGCGGCTTTCACTGCTTCCAAGCCTTGATAATCGCGGCTGGTGGTAACGATAACCCGTTTTTCAAAGGTTTCGGGCGTGCTGCCGACTTCGGCTTCGAAAGAATTGGAGACCTGCCAGTCGGTTTGGCTGCCGCTGAGGGCTTTGAAGCTGCCGGCGAAAGTTTGCTCGGCGTTGACGATAAATTGTTCCACGCCGAAAGGGTTGGCAACGGTTTGGGCGGCAATGTAGGAGAGACTGTCTGAAACGCCTTTGTCCAATACCTGCCAGAATTTTTCTTCGTAGTTGGAGTCTTCGTTTTTCACGTCGGCATCGATGATGGAATCGATGCGGACTTGGTGGGTTTTGCCGTCAACGGATACGGCTTCCCAGCGGATAACCGCCAGCTCTTTTTGCGCGACGGACAGGAATTTGCACACATCGAAACGCACGCCGAATACGGTGAACAAGCGGCGCAACACGCCGTGCTGCATATCGAGTTCGACGGAGAAGCCGGCAACGTCGTTTTTCGCCAAGTCCACTTCCTGCCCGTCGACAAAGATTTTGACTTTGCTGAAATTGAGCGCGTTGATGGCTTTGCCGAAATATTTGGGGTAGCCGTTTTTCCACCAGCCGACGCGGGTTTTGTCGGGAAACCACACGCCGGCGATGTAGGTGCCCAAGTGGCTGTCGGCGGAATAGGTTTCCTCAAAGCTGCCGCGCATACCCATATAGCCGTTGCCCAAACTGGTCAGGCTCTCTTGCAGCCGTTTGTGTTCTTTTTCCAGCTTTGCCGAACGCAGCGTCCAAGGGCTGATTTCCATAATTCTTGTGTACATCGTAAAGCTCCTGTTTTGATGGTTTTATGGCAAACCGTTTGGAAATACGGTTTGCCTTATTGAATCGGATAAAGCGTCGGCAGAAGTTTCAGACGGCCTTTGCCGATGGTGTTGAAACGGATTATTCGCCGTGGGTCTCTTTAATCAGGCATACTGAGAAAGCCCCCATCAGCAAGACTGCGCCGGCAACCAAGAACATGGTTGCCTGATGGCTGCCCAGCATAGGGAAGAGGACGAAACTCAGCAGCGAAGCGACGATTTGAGGCATACAGATAGAGCCGTTGAACAGGCCCAAATAAGTACCCATGTGTTTGCCTGAGAGGGCATTGGTCACAATCGTCAGCGGATAGGTAATGATGCCTGCCCACGCAATGCCGATTAAGGTATAAGACAACACCAGCGCGTATTGATTGCTGATGAAGAAAACGGAGAAGAAACCGAGCGCACCCAAAGCCAAGCAACCGAAATAACCCGCCTTATGGTATTTATTCGGTACTTTTGCCAGAATAAACGAGCAGATAACGGCAGCAATGGATTGTACCGCCGCCAAAACGCCGTACCAGTTGCCCGCCTCCTGATAACCTACGGAAGACGCATCGGTGGTGTGCCAGACGTTTTCCGCAATCGCGCCTGCCGAATAAGTCCACATATATTGGAAAGCAAACCAGCAGAAGAATTGTACCAAAGTAACCGTCCAAAACGCTTTAGGCGCGGTTTTCAAAAGTTCGAACCAGTTGGCTTTTTCCTGATTCGCAGCGACATCGATGCCGTGATAGCGGGCGTAGGTTTCCGGATCGTATTCTTTGACTTTGAAAATCGTGAACGCACTGGTAATAATCAGTAACGCCGCGCCCACATAGAATGCTACGACCACGGTCTGCGGCACAACGCCTTTTTCGGCCGTGTTCGCCAAACCGATATACGCGAACACAAACGGCAGAATCGCCGCCACAACCGCGCCCGTATTCGCTAAGAAACTTTGAATCCCGTAGGCGTAGCTTTTCTGCTCCTCGTTGACCATGTCGCCGACCATCATCTTAAACGGCTGCATCGCCATATTCGACGACACGTCCAACAGCGCAATCATCAGCGCGCCAAACGACAAAGCCGCCAAAGAAGCGTAGCCAAAACCGAAGCTGCCCGAGTTCGGCATCAGAATCATCACGATAACCGCAATCAGCGTGCCGTAAAGCAGATAGGGCAGGCGGCGGCCGCCCAAGCGCGGCATCCAAGTGCGGTCTGAGTAGTAGCCCACAATCGGCTGAACCAGCATGCCGGCCAGCGGCGGCAGGATGAAAAACCAGCCTAAATTGTGCGGGTCTGCGCCTAGTGTTTGAAAAATTCGGCTCATTTGCGAGCTTTGCAGGGTAAAGGCCGTCTGAACGCCGAGATAGCCGAAGCTCAACATCCAAATCGTGCTTTTTGCCAGTGAGGGCAAACCTTGTTTTGCTGTTTGAGGCGTATATTCCGACATAAGGTAAATCCTTTTTTTGATTTGAAAAGTATTTGCTTTGGAAAATCCGAAATGGTTGCCGGTGTGGCAACCCTCTATCATTATTATTTTTTTGTTTGTCTAATTTCAAAGAGATAGGCGGATTTTATGAATCCTGCCCGATTTTGGCAATATCGGTTCGCGGATAAACTGGCTTAAATCAAATTATCGGTTAAAATGGACCGTCTGAAATTTGTTTGACCGAATCGAGAAAACCATGTCCCAACAATACGTCTATTCTATGCTGCGCGTGAGCAAGGTTGTGCCGCCGCAGAAAACCATCATTAAAGATATTTCCCTTTCATTTTTCCCTGGCGCGAAAATCGGCCTGCTCGGTTTGAACGGCGCGGGCAAGTCCACCGTGCTGCGGATTATGGCGGGTGTGGATAAGGAATTTGAGGGCGAAGCTGTGCCGATGGGCGGCATCAAAATCGGCTACCTGCCGCAAGAGCCGGAGCTTGATCCTGAAAAAACCGTGCGTGAGGAAGTGGAAAGCGGTTTGGGCGAAGTAGCCGCCGCGCAGAAACGTTTGGAAGAAGTGTATGCCGAGTACGCCAATCCCGATGCGGATTTTGACGCGCTGGCGGAAGAGCAGGGCCGCTTGGAAGCGATTATTGCGGCGGGTTCGTCCACGGGCGGCGGTGCGGAACACGAATTGGAAATCGCTGCTGACGCACTGCGCCTGCCTGATTGGGATGCCAAAATCGGCAATTTGTCCGGCGGTGAAAAACGACGCGTCGCCTTGTGCAAACTCTTGTTGAGCAAGCCGGATATGCTGCTGTTGGACGAGCCGACCAACCACTTGGATGCGGAATCGGTCGAATGGCTGGAGCAATTCCTCGTGCGCTTCCCCGGCACGGTGGTCGCGGTAACGCACGACCGCTACTTCTTGGACAACGCTGCCGAATGGATTTTGGAACTCGACCGCGGACACGGTATTCCGTGGAAAGGCAATTACTCGTCTTGGCTGGAGCAGAAAGAAAAACGCTTGGAAAACGAGGCGAAATCCGAAGCAGCGCGCGTGAAGGCGATGAAGCAGGAATTGGAATGGGTGCGCCAAAATGCCAAAGGCCGCCAAGCCAAGTCCAAGGCGCGTTTGGCGCGTTTTGAAGAAATGAGCAACTACGAATACCAAAAACGCAATGAAACGCAGGAAATCTTTATTCCCGTTGCCGAGCGTTTGGGTAACGAAGTAATTGAATTTGTGAATGTTTCCAAATCGTTCGGCGATAAAGTGCTGATTGACGATTTGAGCTTCAAAGTGCCTGCGGGCGCGATTGTCGGCATCATCGGCCCGAACGGCGCGGGTAAATCGACGCTGTTTAAAATGATTGCGGGCAAAGAGCAGCCCGATTCCGGCGAAGTGAAAATCGGGCAAACCGTGAAAATGAGCCTGATCGACCAAAGCCGCGAAGGTTTGCAAAACGACAAAACCGTGTTCGACAACATCGCCGAAGGCCGCGACATTTTGCAGGTCGGACAGTTCGAAATTCCCGCCCGCCAATATTTGGGACGCTTCAACTTTAAAGGCAGCGACCAAAGCAAAATCGCAGGGCAGCTTTCCGGCGGCGAACGCGGACGTTTGCACTTGGCAAAAACC
Organism: Neisseria benedictiae; assembly: GCF_958267435.1. NCBI lineage: Bacteria > Pseudomonadati > Pseudomonadota > Betaproteobacteria > Neisseriales > Neisseriaceae > Neisseria > Neisseria benedictiae. The sequence continues at coordinate 13,653 of NZ_CATQFV010000070.1, read as the reverse complement.
TTGTTGAGCGGTGGCAATGTATTGCTGCTGGACGAACCGTCTAACGACCTCGACGTAGAAACCCTGCGCGCGTTGGAAGACGCATTGTTGGAATTTGCCGGTAGCGTGATGGTGATTTCGCACGACCGCTGGTTCCTCGACCGTATTGCTACGCATATTCTGGCTTGTGAAGGCGATTCGAAATGGATGTTCTTCGACGGCAACTATCAGGAGTATGAAGCCGATAAGAAACGCCGACTCGGCGAAGAAGGCGCGAAACCGAAACGGATTAAATATAAACCGGTAACGCGTTAACCTCCGAAACAATGCTGTCTGAAAGGCTTTCAGACGGCATTGTTACAAGGCAGCCCCGTTTAAAACAGCATTGCAATCCTCAAGACAATCAAGGTCATCACCGCCGCCGCCATATCGTCCGCCATAATGCCCAAACCGCCGTGCAGATTCTTATCAAACCAACCGACGGGAGGCGGTTTGAGCACGTCAAACAGGCGGAATAAGACGAACGCCGCCAGCCACCACGTCCACCTGAACGGCACAAACGCCAACACAAACAGCATGGCGACAATCTCGTCCCAAACAATCCCACCGTGGTCGCTGACACCCGTTTCACGTTCCGCACACGCGCAAATGCGTATGCCCCACATAAACAGCACGATACACAAAAAAGCCAGCAGCCATCCGTCCACACCCGCCAATATCAGCACAAACGCCAAAGGCAATGCCGCCAAAGTGCCGAATGTGCCCGGCGCGAACGGAGCCAGTCCGCTGCCGAAACCGAAAGCCAAAAAACACAACGGCCGTTTCAACAGCCACGCAAAGTCAGGTTTAAAATCAGCCAAAATGATCGAATCCTAAAGAATGTAGTTCCAATTCCCTGCCGTCGGCATCTAAAACCTTCAGACGGCATCCTCCGTTGATTTTGCCGATGCGCGTTACCGGCACGCCGCACCGTTCCCCCGCATCAAGCACGCGGCTGCGGCAACTTTCCGATGCGGTAAATACCAGTTCGTAATCGTCGCCGCCCGCCAAAGTATAAGACAGCCATTGCGCTCGGGGCAAAATATCTTTCAATACGGATAAAGACGGCAGCGAATCGGCCCAAATTTCCGCCCCCACGCCGGAAGCGGTCAGGATATGCCCCAAATCTTGCGCGAGGCCGTCTGAAACATCCTGCGCCGCCCGGGCAAACGGCAACAGCGCAAGCCCCAGTTCAACCCTTGGCTCGGGGCGGAGCAGCTTTTGTTCGCATTCGGCAAACACATCATCCGGCAACACACACCGTTTCAGACGGCAGTTCAAAGCCGCCGCCGCCATACCGACACGCCCCGACACCCAAATATCGTCGCCCGCAACCGCCGCATCACGCCGCAATGCCCTACCTTTCGGCAATTCGCCGATAATGGTTACATTGAACGCCATATCGCCCTTGGTCGTATCGCCGCCGATTAAGGTGATACCGAACTTTCCCGCCAAACCGAAAAAACTGCCGCAAAACCGTTCCAGCCATACTTCATCCAATTCGGGCAACGCCGCGCTCAGCAGCACCCAACGCGGTATCGCACCCATCGCCGCCATATCTGAAATATTGACGGCCAAAACCTTCCAAGCCAAGTCTTCAGGTTTGACATCTGCAAAAAAATGCCTGTCCCTCAGCAGCATATCCGCACTGAAACACAAATCGAAACCCTCACGTGGGCGGATAATTGCCGCATCGTCGCCTATGCCCAATACGACATCCTTATCCGCACCTGTTTGCAAATACCGTTTGATGAAGTCAAATTCTTTCATGTCGCAAAATATCCGAACGCACCGCCATGTTGATTTTTATTAATCTGCTGTATTTTACACAGTACCGCACATAAAACGCAGCACCGCGTACAGCACTGATTTGAGAGAGTTTGTTCCCTCACAAACAAATCCAAATTCTATCGCCTTCAAAACCGGAGTTTCAAGACACCAGGAAGATTTTGATGGAGCATAAACCCTACCCCATATTCTGACAATAACCGTTTCCTCAAGCATCCTAAAAACAAACCCCGCAAAAGCGGGGTTTGTTTTGTTTCATCAGAACCGATTAGAGTTTGATACGTAAACCTCTTCTCTTATACAGAAGAGGAATCCAACCCTACCCATCGGCAAGATGCTTTTAAAGCTTATTGTTGGGTGTGAACATGAGCCGGCGCAACCTGACGGGTTACGATGCTGCGGATTTTCACGTCAACACGGCGGTCAGGTTCGATACATGCAATCAGAGCCTCACGTTTTTTGGCTTTAGAGGCTTTTGCACCCAGTTTGGCGACTTCGGCTTCACAAACCTGAGTCATTTGCGCTTGAGATTCGCCCAAGCCGACAGCAGAAGTTTTAGAGGCAGGCACACCGTTGCTGACCAAGTAGTTTGCCACTACGTTGGCGCGACGCTCGGACAGGGCCTGGTTGTATTTTTCAGAACCCATGAAGTCGGTATGACCTTCAACACGTACGGATTGTACGTTGGTTTGACCCAGGCGTTGGGCCAATACTTTCAGGTTGTCTTGGGCTTCGGTACGCAGTACGTCTTTGTCGAAACCGAACAGGGTTTTGGCAGACAGGGAAACGGTTTCGTCAACATATTGCGGAGCCTGCTCTACAACAGCAACAGGAGCCGGTTCAACTGCATCGCCGCACTCTACGCGGCCTTGGGTTGCTTTGTCGAAGTAGGTATTTTTCCAGCATTCGCCGTAGTTGTTGCGTACGACTTCTTGCGATTGGCCGCTCACGGTATAACCGTGGATATGGGCTTCGCTCGCCATAGCAGTGCCGGAAGCGAGCAATGCAACGAATAATGCGCTTAATTTCAGCTGTTTGGTCATTTTATTCCCTCATTAAATTTGTACAGCAGATACAGGAGCAACTGCTGAATTGCCAACATACAGGCCGCTGTAGAAACATGGCGGCAAATCGGATATTTCAGTCTCCACTATAAAGAAGCAGGGGGCGGACTGTCAATACTCAACGCCTGAAAACAACCGTAAAACAGCCTGTTTCCTAATCGTCTATCATGCCGAAAAATCAATTCCGTGTCATTACTTTAGGGGGATTTTTTCCATATCGCACGATTGCCGTTGCACAAAAACAACAAACACAACGGCAAAGCCCCATACCGTACCGGCAAGAAAATATGATAAATTATAAACAATGTTCAGCCACCCGACACAGACCGACACCGACCCGCCATGAAATTACAACAATTGAAATACGCCTTAGAAGTTTACCGGCACAACCTGAACGTTTCCGAAGCGGCCGAGGCCTTATTCACATCACAACCCGGCATCTCCAAACAAATCAAATTGCTGGAAGAAGAAATCGGCATTCAGATTTTTATCCGCAGCGGCAAGCGCGTGGTTTCCGTCTCGCAGCCGGGCAAGGCGGTTTTGGATATTGCGGAACGTATTTTGCGCGATGTGCAGAACATTAAAAACATCGGCAGCGAGTTTACGGGGCATGACAGCGGTTCGCTGACGGTAGCCACAACACATACTCAGGCACGCTATGCCCTGCCCTTGATTGTTGCCGATTTTGTGAAACGCTATCCGAAAGTCAATCTGACCATCAAACAGGGGAGCCCTGCCGCCATTGCGCGGATGGCTGCTTCGGGCGAGGCGGATTTGGCGATTGTCACGGAGCGGATAGACGACCGGCCGGAACTGGCGGGGCTTCCCTGTTATGAGTGGACGCACGCGGTAATCGTGCCGGGAGACCATCCGTTGCTCGAATGCAGGAATCCCCTCCGTATTGAAGATTTGGCGAGGTTTCCGCTGATTACTTATGAATTTGCATTCAATGCGGGCAGCAGCATCGCGCGGGCATTCGCCAAAGCCCGTTTGGAACGGCCGGATGTCGCATTGGCGGCGGCGGATACGGACGTATTGAAGACTTATGTGCGCTTGGGTTTGGGCGTGGGATTGATGGCAAAGATGGCCTACAACCCGGATACGGATGACGATTTGCAACTTGTGGATGCCGCACATTTGTTTGAACCTTCTCCAACATGGATTGCCTTACGCAACGATACTTATTTGCGCGGATATGCGTATGACTTTATCCAATCGTTTGCACCGCACCTGACACGCGAGAAGGTGGACAGGATTCTGTACACGCCCATCAGCGAGGATTTTTCGATTTAGGCGGCTGCCGGTTTTCAGACGGCATTTTGCGGCAGATAAAACAAACAGGGCAGATATTTTCGTCTGCCCTGTGTTTATTGAGAATGCCGTCTGAAATGCTCGTACAGGTTAATCAAATGGCGTGCGAACAACCGGATACCATTTTTTTCAGCACTTGCAGATTGAGAATCTTGATGTGTTTGTGTTCGACGGAAATCAATCCTTCCTGATGGAACTTGGACAATGTGCGGCTGACGGTTTCGAGTTTCAGCCCGAGATAGCTGCCGATTTCTTCGCGGGACATTCTTAAGATGAAGTCGTTGGCGGCGAAACCGCGCGAGTAGAGCCTTTGGGAAAGGTTCAGCAGGAAGGCGGCAATCCGTTCTTCGGCGCGCATATTACCCAACAGCAGCATAACACCTTGATCGCGCACGATTTCACGGCTCATCATGCGGAAAAAGTGGGTACGCAGGCTGGGGATATTCTGACCGAGTTCTTCGATGTGGGTAAACGGCAGTTCGCACACTTCGCTGTCTTCCAAGGCGACCGCATCGCAACTGTGCACATGGGAACAGATGCCGTCCATGCCGATGAGTTCGCCCGACATAAAGAAACCCGTTACCTGATCGCGGCCGTCCTGACTGGCGACGGTTGTTTTGAAGAAGCCCGAACGGATGGCAAAGAGCGAAGTAAAGGCTTCGCCGGCACGGAACAGGTATTCGCCTTTTTTCAGGCGGCGGCTTTGGCGGATGACGGCATCGAGTTGGCTGAACTCGTTGGGCAGCAATCCGACAGGCAGACAAAGTTCCCGCAAAGAACAGGAAGAACACAAGGTTTTCATCTGATGTGTAGTATTATGCGAAGCCATACCGTACCTTTTCGTGTGTTTTGTCCCATCCCGATTATGTGCTTGTTGACACATATCAAGACAGGTTTATCATACTGTGGCATTCTACCAAACTATCCAAAATTTGACTAACATCATAAAACCGCACACACACCATGAAAATCATTCAGATACAGAACAATCACAATGTAAACGATGACCGCCCCGAGTTTGACCGCGAACTGATTGCCAGCCTGCCCGCCAGCGGCCCGCGCTATACTTCCTACCCTACCGCCGACCGTTTCCATGACGGTTTCCGCGAAGGCGAATATATCAAAGCTTTACATTTGCGCGGTATGGGCGCGTTAAACAAACCGCTTTCCCTTTACATTCACATTCCGTTCTGCAACACCATCTGCTACTACTGCGGCTGCAACAAAATCATCACCAAAGACAAAAGCCGCGCCGATGCCTACATCGAATATCTTGAAAAAGAAATGGAACTGCTCGCCCCGCATCTGAACGGACGGCACCAGCTTGCCCAACTGCACTTCGGTGGCGGCACGCCGACCTTTTTGAGCGACGAACAGATCGAACGCGTCTTCCGTATGATACGCAAACATTTCGAACTGATACCGTCCGGCGAATACTCCATCGAAATCGACCCGCGCAAAGTCAGCCGCGACACCGTCCTCATGCTCGGCAGGCTCGGCTTCAACCGCATGAGCGTCGGCATTCAGGATTTCGACCCCAAAGTGCAGGCGGCGGTCAACCGTATCCAAAGCTACGAAGAAACCAAAGAAGTCATCGATGCCGCCCGTGAGGCAGGGTTCAAATCCGTCAGCGTCGATTTGATTTACGGTCTGCCGCACCAGACTTCGGAAAGCATCAAGACCACCATAGACACGGTTTTGTCGCTCGATCCCGACCGCCTCGCCCTTTACCACTACGCCCACCTGCCGCACGTGTTCAAACCGCAACGCCGCATCGATACCGCCGCCGTCCCCGACAGCGAAGAGAAGCTCGATATGCTGCAATACTGCGTCCAAACCCTGACAGAGCGCGGCTACGTCTTCATCGGCATGGACCATTTCGCCAAACCTGACGACGAACTCTCCATCGCCCTCAAAGAAGGCTTCCTCCAGCGCAACTTCCAAGGCTATTCGACCTACGCGGATTGCGATTTGGTCGCCATCGGCGTGTCGTCCATCGGCAAAATCGGCAACACCTACTCCCAAAACGAACGCGACATCGATGCCTACTATGCCGCCATCGACGAAGGCAGACTGCCCATCATGCGCGGCTACCAGCTCAATCAGGACGACATCCTGCGCCGCAGCATCATTCAGGATTTGATGTGCCGCTTCGCGCTCGACTACCGTGTTTACGAAGACATATTCGGTATCCCGTTCGACCGTTACTTCAAAGACGAACTGGCGGATTTGGAAAAACTCGCCGGTTTGGGATTGGTGCGCCTGAACAGCCACGGGCTGACCGTTACCCCGAAAGGACGCTTCCTCATCCGCAACATCGCCATGGTCTTCGACTACCACCTGCGCCATAAAGAAACCAAAGCGAAATATTCGCAAACGGTGTGATTGCGGCTAACGTACAAATGCCGTCTGAAAGGCTTTTTCAGACGGCATTTTGCTGCCGGCAGGATAAGTGTTTTCAAGGACAGGCGGCGGCATATCATAACGTTCCGCACCTTTGTATCCGACCGTTCCGAAACCAAGATACCAAACGGCATATCCCGACAGAACAGATTGTGCATAAGGCACAAGCCCGCACATTCCATCAACAAAATGCCGTCTGAACACGGGTTCAGACGGCATCAGTATTTTACAATCAGAATACTGCCTGCAAAATCAAATAGCTGGCCACCGACAGGACGGCGGCGGCAGGCAGGGTAATGACCCACGCCAAACCGATGGGCTTCATCAGTTTCCAATTGGCATTACGGTTGACCAGACCGATACCGAGTACCGCGCCGACCAAGATATGCGTACTGGAAACAGGCAGCCCCATCAGCGACGCCCCCATCACGACGGATGCGGCGGACAGTTCGGCGGTAAAACCCGAAGCAGGATGCATTTCAGCCAAACTCGTACCGACGGTTTTAATCACCTCTTTACCGACAAACCACAAACCGACAATCAGTGCGATACCGAAGGTCAGCATGGCAATCGGAGGAACGGCATTTTGCGCGGCAACGCTGTTAGTCCGCAAAACATCCATAATCGCGGCAAACGGACCGATGGCGTTGGCGATATCGTTCGCCCCGTGGCTGAATGCGAAACCGCATGCGGTAAAGACCTGCATCCATGAAAACATCTGAAAGGTCGATTTGCCCAAATCTTTACGCTTGAGGCTTTTTGCAAAAACAAACGTACCCATCCACACCGCCGCACCTATCATAAAGATAGTCAGGAAGCTGTTGACATTGCTCATGCCCAGATGCAGGTTTTTCAGACCCTTGAAAATCAGCATAGCGGAAATCATCATCGCGCCGAACGAAGCGATAAAGGGAACCCAAGAGTGCAACGCCTTGTAAGAATCGACATTGTTTTTACGGTTATCGAACGCATAAAGACCGCGGTAATACTCCGATTGCAGCTCTTGCGGATCAAATTCAGGCTCGTCATAAATTTGCGCGTCGTGCGCCATTTTGGTGGCGTATTCGACTTTTTCAGCCTCAGACAAACCCTCGAAAAACAGGCGGTGCTGTTCTTTATAGGCCTTTTTTTCCTGCTTGATGCCCTTGAGCGTACCTTCCGCCCAAGCGTTGTAATCTAAGACATTTTTCTTAACGCGGGAAAACAGGAAATAGGAAACCGCACCGCCCAAAACAGGCGACAGCACCCAAGATATCCCGATTTCTCCCAATTTTCCCCACTGAATCAACGTTCCCCAGTCGGCATGGTTCATAACCGCCATACACAACGCACTGCCGACGATGCCGCCGATAATCGCGTGCGTCGTCGAAACCGGCAGGCCTTTGTGGGACGCGAACAGCAGCCACAAAGCCGCCGCCAAGAGTGCAGACATCATGATAAACACAAACTGCATGGGCTCGAGGTTCATACCGTTCAAATCAACGATGCCTTTGCGTATGGTATCGGTTACCTCGCCACCCGCGATGACCGCGCCGCTGACCTCAAACACCGCCGCAATCAGCAAAGCCTGCGGGATCGTCAGCGTGCCGGAACCGACGCTGGTACCGAAAGAATTGGCAATATCGTTGCCGCCAACATTAAACGCCATAAACACGCCGAACATCGTGGCGATGATGAAAAGCACGCTGTTATTGTAGTGGGTATAACCCAAACCCCAATAGATAAAATAGCCGACTATGCCTACCAGCATGGCGGCAAAGACGGCGTTAATCAGTTTCAAGTTCGCACTCATTTGAGTTTGAGCCATGGAAGATTCCTTAGTGAACACAGAAGGGTTTTCGCAGATATTGTAACCTTTTGCAATCCGTCTTGAAACATTTATTTACACTGCGGCAGCAAATCGGTATACGAGCGTCAATACACGTTAAAATGGCGTTTTGCACCAGTTTGGAAGTGATGATGGAAACACAGCTTTACATCGGCATCATGTCGGGAACCAGCATGGATGGGGCGGATGCCGTACTGATACGTATGGACGGCAGCAAATGGCTGGGCGCGGAAGGGCACGCCTTTACCCCCTACCCTGACCGGTTGCGCCGCAAATTGCTGGATTTGCAAGACACAGGCACGGACGAACTGCACCGCAGCAGGATTTTGTCGCAAGAACTCAGCCGCCTGTATGCGCAAACCGTCGCCGAACTGCTGTGCAGTCAAAACCTCGCACCGTCCGACATTACCGCCCTCGGCTGCCACGGTCAAACCGTCCGACACGCGCCGGAACACGGTTACAGCGTACAGCTTGCCGATTTGCCGCTGCTGGCGGAACTGACTCAGATTTTTACCGTCGGCGACTTCCGCAGCCGCGACCTTGCGGCCGGCGGACAAGGTGCGCCGCTCGTCCCCGCCTTTCACGAAGCCCTGTTCCGCGACGACAGGGAAACACGCGTGGTGCTGAACATCGGCGGGATTGCCAACATCAGCGTACTCCCCCCCGACGCACCCGCCTTCGGCTTCGACACAGGGCCGGGCAATATGCTGATGGACGCGTGGACGCAGGCACACTGGCAGCTGCCTTACGACAAAAACGGTGAAAAAGCGGCACAAGGCAACATATTACCGCACCTGCTCGACAGGCTGCTCGCCCACCCATATTTCTCACAACCCCACCCAAAAAGCACGGGGCGCGAACTGTTTGCCCTAAATTGGCTCGAAACCTACCTTGACGGCGGCGAAAACCGATACGACGTATTACGGACGCTTTCCCGATTCACCGCGCAAACCGTTTTCGACGCCGTCTCACACGCAGCGGCAGATGCCCGTCAAATGTATATTTGCGGCGGCGGCATCCGCAATCCTGTTTTAATGGCAGATTTGGCAGAATGTTTCGGCACACGCGTTTCCTTACACAGCACCGCCGAACTGAACCTCGATCCGCAATGGGTAGAAGCCGCCGCATTTGCGTGGTTGGCGGCGTGTTGGATTAATCGCATTCCCGGTAGTCCGCACAAAGCAACCGGCGCATCCAAACCGTGTATTCTGGGCGCGGGATATTATTATTGAGCGCAAATGCCGTCTGAAAGCCCGTCCTGCCGTTCAGACGGCATTTTTGCCTCTTTCGTTTACAAACCCTTAAAATCCCTTTATACTCAAAACTCGTTCAAAACAAAACAAACCCCGCTATGAAAATCCTGCTCCTCCTCATCCCCCTCGTCCTCACCGCCTGCGGCACACTGACCGGCATTCCCGCCCACGGCGGCGGCAAACGCTTTGCCGTCGAACAGGAACTCGTCGCCGCATCGTCCCGCGCCGCCGTCAAAGAAATGGATTTGTCCGCCCTGAAAGGACGCAAAGCCGCCCTTTACGTCTCCGTTATGGGCGACCAAGGTTCGGGCAACATAAGCGGTGGACGCTACTCTATCGACGCACTGATACGCGGCGGCTACCACAACAACCCCGAAAGTACCACCCAATACAGCTACCCCGCCTACGACACTACCGCCACCACCAAATCCGACGCGCTCTCCAGCGTAACCACTTCCACATCGGTCTTAAACGCCCCCGCCACCGCCCTGACTAGAAACAGCGGACGCAAAGGCGAACGCTCCGCCGGACTGTCCGTCAACGGCACGGGCGACTACCGCAACGAAACCCTGCTCGCCAATCCCCGCGACGTTTCCTTCCTGACCAACCTTATTCAAACCGTCTTCTACCTGCGCGGCATCGAGGTCGTACCGCCCGAATACGCCGACACCGACGTATTCGTAACCGTCGACGTATTCGGTACCGTCCGCAGCCGTACCGAACTGCACCTCTACAACGCCGAAACCCTTAAAGCCCAGACCAAGCTCGAATATTTCGCCGTTGACCGCGACAGCCGGAAACTGCTGATTGCCCCTAAAACCGCCGCCTACGAATCCCAATACCAAGAACAATACGCCCTTTGGACCGGCCCTTACAAGGTAAGCAAAACCGTCAAAGCTTCAGACCGCCTGATGGTCGATTTCTCCGACATCACCCCCTACGGCGACACGACCGCCCAAAACCGTCCCGACTTCAAACAAAACAACGGTAAAAACCCCGATGTCGGCAATGAAGTCATCCGCCGCCGTAAAGGAGGATAAACCGTGAAACCGCTGCGCAGACTGACAAACCTCCTTGCCGCCTGCGCCGTGGCGGCGGCTGCACTCATACAGCCCGCCCTCGCGGCGGACTTGGCGCAAGACCCGTTCATTACCGATAACGCCCAACGGCAGCACTACGAACCCGGCGGCAAATACCACCTCTTCGGCGACCCGCGCGGCAGCGTCTCCGACCGCACCGGTCAAATCAACGTCATCCAAGACTATACCCACCAGATGGGCAATCTGCTCATCCAGCAGGCAAATATCAACGGCACAATCGGCTACCACACCCGCTTTTCCGGACACGGACACGAAGAACACGCCCCCTTCGACAACCACGCCGCCGACAGCGCAAGCAAAGAACAAGGCAACGTTGACGAAGGCTTTACCGTATACCGGCTCAACTGGGAAGGACACGAACATCATCCCGCCGATGCCTACGACGGCCCGAAGGGCGGCAATTACCCCAAACCTACGGGCGCACGCGACGAATACACCTATCACGTCAACGGCACAGCCCGCAGCATCAAACTCAATCCGACCGACACCCGCAGCATCCGGCAACGCCTGTCCGACAACTACAACAATCTCGGCAGCAATTTCTCCGACCGCGCCGATGAAGCCAACAGAAAAATGTTCGAGCACAATGCCAAGCTCGACCGCTGGGGCAACAGCATGGAGTTTATCAACGGCATTGCCGCCGGAGCACTCAACCCTTTTATCAGCGCGGGCGAAGCCTTGGGCATAGGCGACATACTGTACGGAACGGGTTATGCCATAGACAAAGCCGCAATGCGCAACATCGCCCCCTTACCCGCCGAGGGCAAATTCGCCGTCATCGGCGGCTTTGGCAGCGTGGCGGGCTTTGAAAAGAATACGCGCGAAGCCGTTGACCGGTGGATACAGGAAAATCCCAATGCCGCCGAAACCGTCGAAGCCCTGGCCAACATCCTGCCGTTTGCCAAAGCTGAGAAGTTGGCGAAACTGGGGAAGGCGGCAAAACCGGGGAGGGCGGCAAAACTAGGGAAGGCAAAGGTTAGCGAGGATTTTGCTGTTGCCACACAAGCCAAATACAAGCAATATGGGGATGCGCATTCTGCCAATGCCCAATCGGCATTAGCTAAGAAATTGTCAGGTTTGGAAGATGCTCAAAATAGTGCGTCTAGGACGAAAACTTTACCTGATGGGAGAATCAGGTATTATGAAGCTGAGCGATTTGCTAGAACTGAGGGAAGAACGAGGGGTAATAGCTTTGTTACAGAATATAATCCTAAAACAGGTAGTACCCGACAATGGACAGAAAATTATGACCATAGCGGGAACGTAACTATGGTTCATCCTAAATCAATTAACGGACAAAGTGTAACCTCTCAGCATTATCCACCAACAAAACAGGAATTAGATTCATGGAAAAAATAACTCAACAATACGCATATTCTGAACTGCTCAGATTGTTCAATCAAAACGCTTCGGATGAAAAAATTGCGAATCTTGCTTTTGATTTTCTGTATGCTTGGTCAAAAGATAATTCTCCAGAATCGCGTAATATAATATATGATTTAGCACTTATCGGTGAACCGGGTATGGAACTGACCCGTAATGACATAAAAGAATTGATTGACAGTTTAGTTGAATAAGCATAGGTTGGGCTGAAAATCCCACAATCAAAAGGTTGTCTGAAACCGTTTTTGATTTTCAGGTGACCTTCCCCTCATTTGAAACAGGATATTGAGAACTAAGTTCTTCAAAAATCCTACACCTGCTCCTTCCACGACAGCACCTTGGTCAAAACGGCAGACGGCTACAAAGCCATTGCCCATATTCAAGCCGGAGACCGCGTCCTTTCCAAGGACGAGGCAAGCGGAAAAACGGGATACAAACCCGTTACCGCCCGATACGGCAATCCGTACCAAGAAACCGTTTACATTAAAGTTTCAGACGGCATCGGCAACAGCCAAACCCTGATTTCCAACCGCATCCATCCGTTTTACAGTCAAGGAAAGTGGATACAGGCAGGTCGTCTGAAAAAAGGCGACACCCTGCTTTCCGAAAGCGGTGCAAAACAGACAGTTCAAAACATTACCCTCAAACAGCAGCCGCTCAAAGCCTACAATCTGACCGTTGCCGACTGGCATACTTACTTTGTCAAAGGCAATCAGGCGGAAACGGAAGGGGTTTGGGTTCATAATGATTGTCCGTATGGAAAATCTCCAAGAAAAATTAATGCTGTTATCAATGAAACCAATACTCAAAGAGGTAATATAACAAGTAAGCATACTTTATCTTCTGATGAAGCCTTAGATGCTGGAATTAAATACTTAGGTTCTGAATATAAAGAAATTGGTAAATCAGGTAGCGGCGTTTATCGGAACAAAGCAGGCACAAGGCAATTTAGAATTGATAACAACTCTTTAGAGGGAAATCATGCACCAAATGTACCTCATATCCATTTGGAAAGGATAGACCCGAATAAGAAAAAACCACTAACAAATAACCATATTCCCATTAAAGATTAGGGGATGTCTATGGAAATAAAATTCAATACTTTGGGGGTTATCCTGAATGGGGGCAATCCTGAAGAAAAATTCATAAAAATTATTGATGACCAGGAAAATACCGGTGGATTTCTGATACTGTTATCTTCAAATGACAAATTCTCATCATTTGACAGTTACGATGACTGGGTCGAAAACTTAGAAATATTAAAAGAATACCTGCAAGAATCTCATTGGATAATAAAGTGGGTCGGATAGTCGGCAAACGTAGTCCGTCTGAAACGCTTTTACTTTTCAGACGGGCTTTCTATCAATGGGAACAAGGCGTTTTGTCTCAATCTGGTCTATGATTATTCGATACAGTGATGGGAAGCTAAGAAAAATATGATTAATCATATTGAAAAATATATAGGCACTATTTCTCATGGCTCGAAAAGCGATTCGGGAAGTCAG
>NZ_CATQFV010000069.1:0-428 GCF_958267435.1 Neisseria benedictiae | reverse complement strand
ACCCCTTCCGTTTCCGCCTGACTGCCCTTGACGAAGTAAGTATGCCAATCGGCAACGGTCAGATTGTAGGCTTTGAGCGGTGTTGGTTTGACAATGATGTTGCGGACAGTTTGGGTTTTGCCGCTTTCGGCAAACAGCCTGCTTCCCACTTTCAAATCTTCCGCTTTAATCCATTTGCCGCCCGAATAAAACGGATGGATGCGGTTGGAAATCAGGGTTTGGTTGTTGCCGATGCCGTCTGAAATTTCAATGTAAACGGTTTCTTGATACGGATTGCCGTATCGGGCGGTAACAGGTTTGTATCCCGTTACCCCGCTTGCCTCGTCCTTGGAAAGGACGCGGTCTCCGGCTTGAATATGGGCGATGGCTTTGTAGCCGTCTGCCGTTTTGACCAAGGTGCTGCCGTGGAAGGAGCAGGTGTAGGATTT